>JAUSGO010000005.1 GCA_030649025.1 bacterium
GACCATTTACCTAATTTAGTTTTTGGCATAAATTTCTTCAGATTATTTCATCTTAATTTCCGCAAGTCACAAGTATCGAACCGCGGGTACAAATCTTTTTGTGTCGATGCGCTCATTCTACCACTCCGGGTTCAAACCCAAAACTGTTTATGGAATAAGCGTTAATTGAGAAAATTTTATGTGGATCTTCTGTGTCGCGGTGGCGATACGGAGCACCGGGATTTCTAAGCTCATCAATATACTCCTTGTCGACGGCCGAATTCGATTACAAGAATTAAAAGTAGGGATTTTTCAATCCTGTAAATAATCCTATAGGAACCAACGCGATAAGAGTATTGACGAGACCGCTCGCCGTGAAGCTGTTTGCCCGCGGAGAATGGGTTGGCTTGAATTACTTCGAATGCCGCAATAACGCGTGATATATCTTTCGGGAGAAGATGATCAATCTGCTTCTTAACGGCTTTTGCGATTTCGAGCCTGAACGCCATATTTCTTTTTTGATTTATCGGCAACCGCACCTAACTCCTTCTTTATCCGCTCAAAAGGAACATAGTTCGAAAAATCACGACTTTTGATATCCCTTTCTGCCTCGGCAATAGTTTTATCTAAATCCGGAAAAATTCGCAGAACCTCCATCGTTTCCATGAATGACTCATATTCTTCGGCGGACATAAGAACCACCTTGGGCTTGCCGTTTTCGGTCAAGGTGTATTGTTTACCTGGTTTTTGAACCTCCTTTGCAATCTCAAAAATCCGCTTACGGCCATCAGAGATTGAGATAGTGCTATTGCTGTCCATAATGTTTGTAGTCTGTACTTATGTACATAATAATGTACATATCGCTTTCTTGTCAAGCCTGTGGTGAGTTTGCCTGCCCTGACTTGTCCTGAGCTTGCCGAAGGAGAGCCTGCTGCGCCCTCCCGAAGCTTTATGCGGAGGAGGGTTTTGTGGAAAATATGAGCAAAATTCAAATCCAGAGCTTCGCGATGTATATTGCGAACTTTAAGATCCTTCCGCACTAAGGAACGCGAGCAGATCCGCGTTGACGGGGGTAGGATGACAGAACTCCTGCTTTGATAATATAATTAAGCCAATGAACCGAAAAGGATTTGCGCCGATAGTTTTATTAATAATAATCGGGATTTTAGCAATGGCCGGGGGAGTATATTATTTTGGGCAGAAACCCGCCTCTCTGAATTTAGAATCCGGCAATATAGGACCATCTGGCGCGAAAGAAAATACAACTACACAGATTAATTCAGCTAGCTCCGACGAAATATCAATCACCGCTCCGGGAATTGAAGTTGGATCTTCGACTGAATCGAATCCCGATTTTTGTCCTCTCATCAAAGGGGCGCCTTTCTATTCCGTAGAAAGGCGCGAAATGATTACTAGTCCGTCGGATTCCGGATATTCCTATATCAGATTTGATCCCGATGGTTCCTTTAGTTGGTTTCATAACGGTATCTCTAGCCAGGGCGGGGGTTATTATTGTGAAGCTACCAATGGGGCGGTAGAATTGGGAGCTCAAATTTCCGGACGAACCGTTTTGGGAGTATTCGATTCCAAGACTCTTATTCTGACCTGGGATGGTGTTAAATATCGTGTGAGATAGCTCTGCGTAATTCATCCTGACGAAAATCGCTCGTTTCGCAATGTAACTCCCCCGCCATGGCATCCACTATTATTTTTGCGCGCCGTAAAGATGCTTGAAGGTCTAACTTCAAAGCAGTATAGTTTTCACATGCAGACAATTATGGATACTATCGGCAACACTCCTCTCGTCCGCCTGCAATACATGAGTCCGAACCCGGCCGTTTCCATTCTTGCAAAGCTGGAATATTTTAATCCCACCGGAAGCATCAAAGACCGCATTGTTTTTCATATCATCAAGGATGCGGAGGCCCGTGGCTTACTCAAGCCGGGCGGCACCATCATTGAGGCCACCTCCGGGAATACCGGCGCCGCGGCCGCTATGATCGGGAGCGTGAAGGGCTATCGTGTCATTTTAACGATGCCCGACAAGGTAAGCAGTGAGAAACAAAAAAATCTTCTCGCGTTCGGAGCCGAGATACACTTGGCGCCGACCTCCGCGCCGCCGGATTCGCCGGAGCATTACGTGAGCGTGGCGAAGCGCCTCGCCTCGGAGATTCCGGGCAGTTTTCGCATAAACCAGTATGACAATCCGCTAAATCCCGAAGCGCATTATCTTACGACGGGACCCGAGATATGGCGGCAATCAGGCGGCAGAATCGACTATCTCGTCGTCGGAGGAAGTACGGGAGGCACGATAAGCGGAACAGCCCGGTATTTGAAAGAGCAAGACAAAAATGTGCGCGTAGTGCTCGCTGACCCGATCGGTTCAATCTACTACGATTATTTTAAGAGCGGTAAAAAAACCGTGGGCAAGGGTTCCGTGTACCGTGTCGAGGGCGTAGGCGAAGATCATATTACGAAAGCATTTGATTGGTCGCTCGTGGATGACGTCATACAATACTCGGACGCGGAAGCATTTCAAACCGCTCGGCTTCTCGCGCGAAAGGAAGGAATTTTTGTGGGTGGTTCCGCTGGCGGAAGCATGTGGGCCGCGCTACGGGTTGCCCAACAGGCGAAGGACGGAGCTGTTATAGTGACCATCATGCCTGATGGCGGACTCAAGTATCTTAGTAAGATTTATGATGATGAATGGCTCAAGAGCCAGGGAATGAGCCCTTAGAACGTTCCGGTTGTCGGAACGTTTTTTTATTTGCGAATAAAAAAGCCGCCCTGCGTGGCGGCTAATACTCCCTGCCCTTTTCCTTCTTGCTGAAAACGAAAAACGCTTCATAGCTTTCGGAATATCCTGGTTTGTCATATTCGACGCGCCATCCGGCCTTCCGATAGGCACCTTCAACATCCAGCCAATGCTTTTCATATGCTTCTGTAATGTCGACGCCTCTTGCTTCCAGCAACGCAGTAACTTCCTTCTGCCTAATGGTTGCCGAATATCCGATGAATTTGCTCACGATCAGTTCATTAAAGGCTTCGAAGACGATATCCGGGATGATTGCCTGTTTCGCCTTCGCCACTTCGCTGGTCTTGATTGGATGGACATTGCCCATAACCCCTCCTTTTTCAAAGAAACCGCTATTATCATATATTCGTTCTTCTCTCTCGTCAGAAAACTTGAAAATATGTACTAAATATTGTACACTTTAAATATGGCAAAGAACGACCTTGGCCGCGTGTTCAAAAGGCTGGGCCTGAGCAAGCATGCCTATCCGGTATACGAAACGGTCAGAAAACATGGCCCCCTGCTCGCGACCGATATCGTGAGAAGGTCCCGTGTTCATCGCCCAGCCGCTTATAAGGCGCTTTTCGAACTGTCAGACAATGGGCTTGTCGCAAAAGCGAAACATGGCAAAAGGTCTCTTTGGCGCGCAACAAATCCAGAACGCATCGTTGACCTGTTCGTCAGCGAGGTAGGCAGGATAAAAGGCCTGATCCCTAAGGAACGAGCATTGTCGGCAAACGACCTTTCGCGCAGCACCTTAAAAATACTCAAAGGCCGCAGTGGCGTGAGGGCCGTGTTCGATGATGCGATAGCGCATACAAAAAAAGGCGGCACATTCTTCCGGTACACGTCCGAAACAGACCTAGCCGCAGTCAACGCATATCTCTCCTCGGATTACCGCAAGAAAAGAGATGCGAAGCGCCTCGAACGACGCGTAATCAGCAATCCCCTTTCGGGGGAGCAGAAGCGTCCTCGGCTGGAACGGTTTATAAAATTCATTAAGCCGGAGACCGATGTCTTCGATCAGAATATCATCGAGCTTATTTATGAGAACCGAGTGGCGTTCATAGATCTGAATGCCGAGGAAGTAATGATCATCGAAAACGCGGCATTGGCCGACTTCCAAAAAGTCATCTTCAAACAGCTGTACAAAAGGCTTTAGCGTTGAGTCGTGGACGATGCTCCCGGTTTTCTTGGCGAGCATAGCGAGACTAGAAAGACCGCAGTCCTTTAGGGTTAGAACCTGTTTTATGGGAAATACGGGCAAAATCTACATCCCGAGTTTTGCCACTTAGCTACCTCACCACGGGGGAAGTACACCATGAGTTAGATTTTTATAGACAAAAAAAGAAAGTCAAACAGACTTTCTTTTTTTGTTCGCTCCACGCGAAGAAAAGATGTCTACAAAGAGAGCGGAACTGGCGGAGTAACGGGTTCACAGATGCTTGCATAAGCGCAGACTACGGGGTATACTGGCTCTTTTTTAGCTGCAAAAGCCACGGATAAACCTCCGAACAAAGTTGCGGCGACAGCGGCGCCAACTAGGATTTTTATCATTTTAGTAAATTTCAAACGACCTTTATCTAAATTAAAGGATAATTTACAAATAAATACAAATTTAATTTAATATTATCAGCTTCCGCAACCCGCAGGACAGGATTCGAACAACCCAAAAGGTTAGAACCTGTTTATGTCAAACACGCCCCATTTTGTAACGAGTTTTATTTCCAGTCCTGGTAGCAGGGGCAGTAGGAATCGTTCCTCCTTTCAGTCGAAACCTCATCACTCCGTGATTTCGGCCATAGGTTCGATTCCTAACTGCAGAAAACAAAAACGATGGCGCGAAGCCATCATTTTTGTTTTGCGGGGAGTCGTGGACGATGTTAGAACCTGTTTTATGGGGAATGCGAGCAAATTAAGCATCCCAAGTTTCGTAATGTAACCCTGGGATGGGACGGTGTTGGAAACTTTTTAGCTTTTACGTGCCGGCTGGGTACGAAACGTTGGCTGCAACCATCGGGACCAAAGTCGCCGGAAGGTTTATAGAATTACCGGCACCATCAAGTGCGTCCACATAGGTCACCGCTGTCGTGTTCGCCAAGGTCACGCCAAACGTCTGGGATACGCCAGGTCTTCCGTCGTTCGAATTCGTATTAGAATCGATGCGAATCGTAAACGTCTTGGATGAACCGGCGCTGATAACATAGCCGCCGATGCCAGAACCAATCGTGTAGGTAAAAGCGTAACTGGAGGCTGAGACAGAACCGGGCACCGGAGTACCAGTGCTTGGGTCATACAACTTCATGTTCGCGGTATTGTTGATAAAAGTAGACGACGGCATGGTACCAGAAAAGGTAAGAACTACCTGGTTAAGCGATACTGATCCCGCAGGAGAAGCCGCGAATGTAATCGTCCCCACATCGTCAATCGTGCTCTTGCCCGGGCGAGGACTGGCCGCAGAGTTTGCCATGACCGTAAGGACGCTACGCAAGACAGTCTGTTTGTTCCCGACCGGGCCAGACAAGAAGATGTTTGCCACGGCTGTGTTGGAGGAAGCTCCAAACGCAGTCACGAGAGTAGAAGCAGTCGCATATTCGGTAGAAGGAGCAATTTCAAAAATACTCGTGGAGTTATCAACTGCGCCGCCGGAGGCGTAAGAAGCCGCGTCGCCCTTCAAAACCAAGGTTTTGGAACCGGACTTCCCGACCATAACCGGTGAAGCAAAGTGGAACGCGTAGTTATAGCCATTGCCATTTGCCGATAGAGCCCCGGATCCAGCCGAGCCAACGGGAGTACCTCCGTCATACAAAGTTAGGTTTCCGAAGCCGGTTTTTCCAGAATTATTGCGCTGGAAAACAACTAAATCGGTGATCCTCACATCTTCGTTATTGGAAGTCTCCGTGAAACGGAAGGAAGCCAACGAGTTGCCGGTGGAACCCATAACGAGCTGACCAGAAGAAGCTGAAGCTCCATCAAGACCGATCGACAAGGTCAGAGGTAATACAATAGTTACCGTTTGACCATTTACCGGAGTGTTGCAACCAATCGAAGCGCCGGATAGAAGTCCCGTGGCTACACAATTAGTAAATGTAGAAGCCTGCTGGCCAAGCACCGCACCAGGAAGGATATCTGCATAGACATCCACGACAACAGTCTGGCCAGCTGAAACCGTAAAAGAATTACCACTGAAGACATAGGAGGTGTTATTGGTCAAAGCTGAGTAGGTCGAACCGAAAACAGCGGATCCGACTTTAACCATCAGGTTCTGGTAGTCAGTGCTTGCACGAGCGCTGGAGACAATCGTAATGCTAGAAACGGATATGCCTTCCGCTGAAGAAGCAGTAATGGCATACGAGCCAATCTTTGCGGCCGACGTGTTGATCGTAAAGCCTTGATTTCCCACCGAAGAATTTAGACTAACCGTTAGAGTTCCTGCCGGCGGAGGAAGCGTAGAAAATGTGTATTCGTTACTGGTTGATTTATTTCCGCTGCCATCTGCTGAAGTAACTTTATAGAAATAAGTGGTGTTGGGGCTCAAACTCGAGAAGGTAACCGTGTGAGTATATCCGCTATAGGCGGATGAAACTGAGCCGTTGGCAGAAGTGTAGTAGGAGCCGGGAGTCGTGCCAAGATATGCGGTGCTATCACTATTTTCATTCGTCGTCCAAGTGATAGTCGCTGAATTTGCCGCAACGCTAATTGCTTGCACCGTGGAAATGACCGGCGGAATAGTGTCGGCGGGCGAACCTGCAGGAGGAGGGGGCGGAATATATGGAGGCAAAGAAGGAGGCACATAGACCGCAATCGGAGGAGTTGTGTTTTGCTGAATGGCTTGAGTATTCTGCTGAATTTGCTGCAATGTCTGCGTCTGAGCAGTCTGAGCCGCTTGGGTAGTGCTTGATTGAGCCTGTAATTGCTGTTGCAAGAGCATCACCTGTTTCAAAAGCAAAGTTAATTGCGCTTGCAACGCCTTATTAGTGCTGCTTGTAGTTGTGGCCGAAACAGAAGTCGGCGGCGTGGAACTGGTCTCGGCAACCGCCTGCTGGTTAGACGCATTAATTTGCACGCCAAGAACCGCATTGGCTTTCGCCCTTGTTAGTGGTCCAAAATATCCGGCAGCCGGGGTAATGCCAGCGCTAGTTTGAAACTTCTTTACTCCAGAGAGGGTGAGTGAAAAAAAGTTGCCGGTGATTGGTCCGGAATAAAAATTTTGGTCGGTTAAAAACTCCTGCAACTTGGTAACATCCACGTCGCCTTGTACGCCGAAATAGAGGTCATGGTCAAATGCTTGTGCGGACGCGATCAACGGGAACAACAGAGCCAGGACAATTAAATATTTTTTCATATTACCATTAAACCACCAACGATAAATTTTGTAAATCTGCGGGGAATCGTGCCTGCCTGCCGGTAGGCAGGGACGACGTTAGAACCTGTTTTATGGGAAAAGCCCAGCATTTCTTCATTCCGAGCTTAGTTGGATAGCCCCCTGGCAATGATGCTTTCAAAGGTGGTCTGTGCCCCCCAATAGGGCAAGAACGTTCTGGTGAGAGATAGTACCCATGAGCAAGACGCGCGGGATGGGCACCGTTGGAATCTTTTTTATGAGCCAGCCCACTTTCTCCATTCCTTTTTATCAAGGCCGGACTGACGGATCATGGTCTCAAGGGTTCTGGGAACATACGAATCCTTGGGAACGTTAATTTCGACTACTTTCATAGTTGTTTTATTTATATAGGCGTAATGAGATCCCTTTCTTGACTCGTAAAATACAAAGCCATTTTCCTTCAAGAAATCAACGACGTCTCTTTCGCTCCAGTTAGAAAGACCGTTGGGCATTACGCGACTGAAACTGCCTGTCCTGTGTGATATGGCGATCGCTGAAAAAACGCAGCCACCGTAGTTTTCGGCTTTTCAATTTGTTCTAATGCTTTAAAATATCTGTTCCAATACTCCTCCGGAGCGTAGCGGTTAAGTAAATCCTCAGACATGTCCTCCTTGATGACGCATTCAAGATGAAGAATTGATGCTTCCTTAATGCTGTCCATCAATGCAATCGGATCGTTACCCTCTTCCACAATATCAAAAGTTAAATTTACGCCGACGAACTTATCGCCTTCGCTATAAACAAATAACTCCATAAGACCTTTTTCTTTTGTGTTTCTAGAACGATTTAACTTCATGGTTTTATTATAGCATCCTATTCAGAGGATTGCATCATATAGAGCGTAAGATTACGAC
>JAUSGO010000006.1 GCA_030649025.1 bacterium
CCGCCGCCACGAAGAGATTATGCCCGTAAAATTATGGCCATACTCCATTGGAGTTTTCGGCGCCTGAGATATTGGTACGTGCTCGTGCCGTTAATTGCAAGCTTAGTGCTCCTTGCCGTATTACCTGTTATTACGCGATACCATCGTGAAGCCGAATCCCTGGTAAAATTCAGTGAAACACTTAACACGGGCGTTCTTCGCCTGCACGCCCTTACGCAATCGGGCTCGGAAATTAAAAGGAGGGATCTGTTGGCTGAACTTCAACAAGCGTTTGTAACCGACGACGAACTCATTCCAGCTAATGCATCATCTATACAATCGGTTATTGCGGAAGCAATACGACGGATAGACCAGGAAACTATGCCGTCGGACTTGGAAATCGTCGCCGATTTTAATCAATTTTCGGTAGCTTTTTCACCTGAACTTATTTTAGAAAGCGACACATCCTATTATGTTTCAGAAAAAGATCTTGTTCAGCTGATCCGCATGGGAAAGAAAGACATGAAACCGCGCCTGGTCATTACCGGCTTGGCGGGTAACGAAGATATTCTTGCAGTCGCCAAAACACTTGAAGACCCGCAGCGATTCGCGTATATAACGCCTCAAAAGGTCTATTTCCTGGAACCCGGGAATAAATCGCTACTGGAACAGAAAATAACTCTACCAAAAGGCATGGCCGGCATAACGTTTTTTGTTTCCGGCGCAAAAGAGGTCTTTGCTGTATCCGCTGCCGGACCGGTTGGGCGAAAACTTATAACTTCGAAAATATCAGACCAATTTAGGTCAGTTACGTTACCGATGGCGTTCCAGCAAACGCATTGGCGGGCGGCTTCGGTCATTCCACCATCTTTATACCTGCTTACAGAAGATTCGCGGCTCATACAAATAACCGCGCAGAAATTGACAAGTGACACTGTAATTGATGCTGGAGAACCCCTTAACGACCGCATGCGCATGCGAGCACTCGAGCAACGGGGTCTTCTTGCTGTTCTCGACGAATCGCATTCACGGGTCATACTCATGAAACCTAATGGGGAGGTTGTTCGGCAATTCAGGCACGAACTATTTACAGAGATGCGCGATATCATTACGACATCCGATAATACCATGCTTCTTCTGACCGCAACGCATGTATTGGAATTTACCAATGAACGATAAAAAGATGACGCGCTTCGAATGACTTATAACTAACGACTCATAACAAGAATCTTAGAACAATGGATATGAACGAGGTAACTCAACGATGGAACACGGAACGAATTATGTCATTCCGGCGAAAGTCACCCACCCAACTGAACGACACCAGTCGTTCGGGCAGGGAATCCAGAACGCATAATTTGGCCTAAGTATTACATTCATGCTTACACGGAAATGACAAAACATAGTTTTTCAGAGGTTACTTAAGTATTTGCGCTCCATAATATTAATTTAATGTCTACACATATGAACGACTCTAAAGCCGACCGCGTGGCGGTCTGGCTCGAGCTTCGGCAGCTTTCAATGCTAAAAATCTGAAGCGGCCTAGAGGGATGACATAAATCCAAAAACTCCCCGAAGGGAGTTTTTGATTGAATAAATATATTCAAGTGTTTACTTAAGCTCAGCGGTTGCGCCCGCTTCCTCTAATTTCTTCTTTAATTCATCGGCGGCTGCTTTGTCCAAACCTTCCTTTACGGTCTTCGGCGCACCGTCAACGAGGTCTTTCGATTCTTTGAGGCCAAGTCCTGTTGCTTCGCGGACCACCTTAATGACCGCAATCTTTTGCGCACCTCCTTCCTTCAAGACGACATCAAAGCTCGTCTTCTCCTCGGCTTCCTCGGCTGCGCCCGCTCCTGCACCGGCTGCTGCCATCATCATGGGAGCTGCGGCGGATACGCCAAACTTCTTCTCCAATACCTTCACCAATTCCGAGAGGTCGAGAACGCTCATTTTGGAAATTTCCTCCACGAGTTTCTCGAACTTTGCCGGAACTTCTACGTTTGTGTCTTCAGACATATCTGAGAATCACGAATTTACAGATATTACACAAATATACAGATTCACGAATAAATTTTTAGATCTATTCGCAATTCGCGTTATTCGCATAATATTCGCATCATTCGCGATTAGTTACTTGGTTGCTAATTTATTGATAATAGTTGTGAATCCGGAAACAGGCCCATTGAGCACCCGTACGAACGAAGACATGGGAGCCATAAACGTGCCCAAAAGCTTCGCCAGCATTTCCTCTTTGGACGGCAACTTAGCCAGTTCCAATACGTCGGCCTTTGACAGAGTTTTCCCTTCAAAGATCCCTCCTGCCACTTGCAGCTCCGGCAGTTCCTTTGTTACCTGCGTGAAAAGCTTGGCCAATTGACTGTCTTCGGTTTTGTGAGTGACCACAGCCAATGTATCCTTATACTTTTCCAAACCTTCCGCGGGCAACCCCGCTTCTTTAAGCGCAATGCGCGCGAGCGTCTTTTTTATGACCTTATACGAACCACCCTCCTTCTTTACCTTGCGGCGGAACATCTGGCTTTTCGCCACGGACATACCTTTGTAGTCGGCAAAAATGACCATGTGAGCCTGCTTCAAAATACCCACCGCATCCGAAACGATCTTTGTTTTTTCATCACGAGTTAGAGGCATATAGATTATGAATTATATTAGTGACTACCCCAGCACTAAAGCCCGACGGGACGCTGAACACATTCAATGCATTTTTCACGGTGGCGCCTGCGGCTTACTTCTTAGGTACACCAAAATATTCTTTTGGCTTAGTGCGGGGTTATTGTTTTATTGCTAAAATTTTCAAAGAAAATTTTAGCAATAAAACAATAAAAAAATCTCGACCTTGAGAACCGAGACGAAAATGAAACCGTAGAATACACGGAGTTCGTTTCCTGCATTGGATTTAATGCCATTTTCTCCCGGCAACCAATGGTCTTCGGATAATGTTACCATTATAGCTATTTTTTTACCTGCGTCAAGATATTGACTTATACTATACCATGTGATATAATGTTATTTCTTTAAAAATTTACTAACAGAATGAGAAGTGAAGAAAAGTA
>JAUSGO010000007.1 GCA_030649025.1 bacterium
GGCCGGTTAGATGATTATCTTAAAGAGCGCAAACAAGTCAATTGCTTAAGTCCCTTTCTATTTGTCTCCAGTACGCGCGACGACAGACTGACAGAGCACGGCTTTAAGCATGTGATAGATACTTTGAATGACCGGGCGGAAGTAAAATTTCACCCGCATCAGTTGAGACATACATTCGCGGTAAATGTTTTATCCGTAAACCACGACCTGGCGGCACTTCAGCAACTAATGGGCCATACAGATATACGCATGACTGCGGTGTATTTGCGGAATCTACCCAGCAAGGTCCTGCGTAGCCAGGTGGCGAATATAAGCCTTGATAATTTGGTGTGAAGGGCTTAATCTTTTAAGATGACAACGGTTGATCCAATAACGGTCGTACCACTATACATCGAGGTATCGAATGATGGAAAAACTGCCATTGGGAATGGCACCGGTTTTATAATTAGCAAAGGTGGCAAAAGTTATCTTTTCACAAATAAGCACGTTGTGACGGGTCGTTATCCCGATACCAATGGAATAATATCAAAGACAGGCGCAGTAGATTTTCCCTACATACTGATTTGGTATCATGCAAAAGATCGTTTAGGGATGTGGTATCAGGTTTCACAAGAGATCCGTGATAATGACACCGGCGTTCCATATTGGATCGGACATCCAACAAATCAAGAATATGATGTAGTGGCGGTGCCGCTAAACGTACCGGAAAATGTAACATTATTCCCCCTTGACATGTCTCTTTCGGAGACCGATTTGGTGGTGTACCCATCGGAGCCGATGTCGATTGTGGGTTTCCCATTTGGAAGGGTATCTGATGGGAAATTTCCAATATGGAAAACAGGTCATTTGGCCTCGGATATGGATATCAATTATGGCAGTAAACCAGTTTTTCTAATAGATGCTATGACAAAGGAGGGAATGTCTGGTTCGCCTGTAATGGCTCGACGTATCGGCATGGTGACAACCTCGCGCGGTGTCGAGCTCGGCAAAAACGGTACAAAATTTCTTGGCATCTACGCTGGTAGACTTAATTACGAAGACGATAAAGATATCAATATAGGCCGAGTCTGGAAGGCCGAGACAATAAAGGAGATTTTGGAAAAATTATGATGTATGCGTTGCGTTCACTGCCTTAAGAAAGTTGATAAGAAGGATCGAGACCATGTATTTCCAAAATCCTGGTACTCTGACACGACTCCTTCAAATGTTCAACGCTGGATTGTGCCCAGTTGTGTTCCATGTAACAGAAAATATGGGCGGATAGAGGAAGAGTTACGAAACTTTATAGTAGCTTGCATAGGCCCCACTGATCCTCTTGTCTCTGGACTCTACGAAAAAATGCTGCGTTCTTTCGGGATAGGAATACGTGCGGACGAACTATCGGAAGAGGAAAGAACGTTGCGATACCGAAAACTACAGTCATTTTTGAATAGGTTGGAGCCTCATAATCAAAGTCATAGAGTATTCCCCGGGTTTGGGCTTCATCATGGCTTTACGCCAGAACAGCATCATGTTATGCCTGCCCCTGTGAATGATATGCGCATTGTCGCAGGTAAAATATTCAGAGGAGCTGAGTATATACTTGGAGCGAGATATCTTGAACCCCCGCTTGTACTAAAGATTAGTCATGTTGACCAGGAACCGAGGGAGGTGCGGTTAATACTGCCACATGCAGCCATCTCGCATTTAGGACCCGGATTTGAGTTAAAACGTTTTTCCACAAGATCACTTGGCGTAGGCAGAGACATCGTTATTTATAAGGCCGTGATCCTCAACAAGTGGACCGTTTATGGCATAATAGAAAAGTCGTGGTTGCAATACATTGCGGCAAGGTTCATTTGTTGGTAGAATTTATTCATAAATTAACAACTCAATAATCCTCGTTGTAGGATCATTTTTTTGAGCTTTTGCATAGGGCTCTTTCATTCAAGAGTAGGTCCAGACAACGGCATATGATTTGAGTCTCTTTTCAGCCAAAACTGCGCTACCACATGCCAAGAAATGGCATAAATGGGGGGTAGGTACCTCATGGTAAGGAGTAGGTCGTCGGTTCAATTCCGACCAACGGCTCAGAGGGATAACTTTTGTTACTGGGCTGAGTTGCGTGGCAACGACATGGGTAAAATGATGCGGGGCATCATTTTACGGGCAAGCTTTCAGTGTTTCCAATCAATGAAGCTTGCCCAGGACAAGGAGAGGGGTGAAGTGGTCTGGGAGACCACTTCACGGGCAACTTGCAATGTTTCCGACTAATGCGAGGTTGCCCAGGAACGCCGGTTCTCCCGATTTTCACTTACTGTGAAATAAAGAAATCGGGATCCGCGATGCGTAGGCATCGGGAAATTCCGACCAACGGCTCAAAGTAAATATAAAAAATATGGCAATCATTCCACAGCAGATGACCACGACAGCGTTTACGCTGGATGGCTACAGAATCGTAAGGAGTCTCGGTGTCGTGCGGGGTATTACGGTGCGGTCCCGCTCCATATTTGGTTCAATCGGTGCGAGCCTTCAGACGCTGGTTGGCGGGAATATCTCGCTTTTCACGCATCTTTGTGAAGAAACGCGGGCGCAATCGTTTGAGATCATGCTTACGCACGGAGCGGAAATCGGCGCCAATGCCATTATCGGTATTCGGTACGACGCCAATGAAGTCATGCAGGGCGTCACCGAAGTTCTTGCGTATGGCACCGCAGTTGTTGTTGAGCCAATTAATAATACATAGGCCTAATTCTCTATGAAATATTTCAATTGGCGGAATGTTTTTATTGTTCTTGTGCTTTTTGGTCTCCTGTGGTACATTTTTAACCACCAATTAGAGACGAAAGCCACCATAGAAATCCTTAAGAATCAGGTTTTTTAATATGTCCCAAGACAATCTTCTCAAATTAAAATGCCAAAAATGCAAACGCTCTAACTATTATTCTTCAAAGAATAAGAAAAAAGTCGAGCGCAAGCTTGCGCTCAAAAAATTCTGCAAGTGGTGCAAAAAGCACACGGAGCACAAGGAAGTGAAAATTACCGCCTAAAAAAGCATCTCATGTGTGCAAAAACGCGGCGTTGCCGTGTTTTTTATTTTGAGATATTATAGTAGAGATCTTGGGGGTATAGTTCAATGGCTAGAACGATGGTCTCCAAAACCATTAATCGAGGTTCGAGTCCTCGTACCCCCGCCAGCTATTTTATGTTTTTAGTTCTAACATTTTTTAATTTCGGTTCGAAGATTATCCATCCCCGCGCGCTAAAGAAAACGAGCCCGATTTGGGCTCGATGATCTATTGTTGTTGGCAACCAGCGACCGCGCCCCGCAAAACAAAAGTGGCCTTTTCGAAAGAAATTTGATAGATCGAGATCTCTTTCTGGTGTTCTTTGGAGTTCATCTTGTACGCTTTGAAACCTTTGCTTTGAGTTGGCCACCATTGATCCATCACCCGAATAGTGGTCTCCGGTCCAGACGTGCGGCCTGCAAAAACGTTTGCCTCACACTCCATAACTTCACGGATTTTCCGCCCCTTGGTCATTTTATGGCCAAGGACAAAATGGCCGATATCATGACCAATGACAAATTGTTTTTCATTCTGTCCCAGGCGAATAATGGGTTCGCAGAATACCATCGCAGATCCATTGCCTTTTGGCAGCCATCCTATCGATCTGCCGAGGCATTTTTCATCGGTATCGGAGAAGTAGATTTTCGGCTTTCGCTGTTCTTGGCGGATGAGACCTTTTTGCAATCCGGCTTCCCATGTTTGATTAAAAAGTGCCAACACATCTTTTTTTTGGACGTCGCACCAGGTAAATTTTGTATCACAACGGACCGTTGTGGCCAGAAGTAAAAAATAAAAAAGGAACCATTTATTCACGTCTGCCCCCTCAGTGTCAAGATTCTAACTATAAATTAGGTCGATTTTATAAATTTGTCAAGCGATTTAGAAAAAATATGAACAAGAAAAGTTTTGAAAATGAGGTCGTGGATGCACGAGGCATTAAAGAAGGAACTAACCTAGAAAATGGTTACCAGCACTATCTGGAATTAGGGGGAATTATCAACGAGGCGGACTACGAGAGCGCCCTTGCGCGGGCTAAGAATATAACTACTCTCGATGGAACGCTGATAGCACAAGCGGAACTAATTGCGAAGGTTTCGGGGATTGAGTTGCGCAACACAAAAGATACCATCGACCGAAGAACGATACTTTATGGCATATTGCGCACTGATACGACGCCCAAGGAAGTTCAATACCACCATAGCCAAATGTCCGACCAACGCATATTTGGGGAAGTTCTGAGAATGTTAGGAGATGCCGATTCTCTTGATAAATTGATTAAGGCTCATCCGAATATTTCCTTCGAATATAAAAGAGGAGAATAGGTTTCTCGGAGCGTATAACATCGTCCACTACTCCCCGCTACAATGATTTTTCTCGATTAACGCTTATTCTGTAAGCGATTTGAGGTTCGAACTTCTGTCGAAGGTCCTACAAAGGTTGATTTGCAGGCGTAGAGGAAATATGAGGTGGTCATAGGTGAGATATACCACACTGTGCGGAAACGGGCACAATCCACAGGGTAAAACCAGCGTATAATTGAATATATGCGAAAAGAATCAAAACGGCTGGGGCGGAACCTCGTGCGTATCAGGAAAGGGAAAGGTATTTCGCAGGAACGGCTCTCTAAAATGCTCCGCACCGACCGGAGCTTTGTCAGCACCATCGAGAACGGGAAGACGAACCCTACGCTCGCCACAATCGCACGGTTGGCGAAAGCCATCGGCGTTTCTGTGAGCGAACTATCGAAGTAGCGGATTAAATCCAGGTGATGAAAAGGCCACAGAATAAAATAATCGAATGCGAGAGGGGGCGCCGTCTTGCGCGTTTCCGCCGAAACTCCATCGTCTTCGCGTCCCTCCTTGTTGTTTTTTGCGGTTTCCGCGTGGGTACGGCTCACGCCGTATCTTGGTATGACGCGAATTGGACGCATCGCAATCAGAT
This sequence comes from bacterium, assembly GCA_030649025.1. Taxonomy (NCBI): domain Bacteria; species bacterium. The sequence continues at coordinate 4,989 of JAUSGO010000007.1, forward strand.
AACGATAGACAGCTCCAAGGTCGGTTCCACGACGGAAGACGAACTAGATTTCCCCGTTCTCATCTCACTTAGCGGCTTATCCAGCATAAATACCAGTGGCACCGACATCCGTTTTACCTCCTCCGATGGCGTCACTCCACTCGCGCGAGAGATAGAATCGTATTCCGGTGGCACGCTTGTCGCGTGGGTGAAAGTTCCTACACTCTCCCACACGGCAAGCACTTCCATATATATGTACTATGGCAATCCGTCAGCGACCGAACCGGCGGCGACATCGACCTACGGTTCGCAAAACGTGTGGATGAACGGATTCGCCGGTGTGTGGCATTTGTCAGATAACAGCGGAACGCTAAATACAAATGATTCTACGGCAAATGGAAATAACGGGACTAATAACGGCGTGACGGCGACATCGTCCGGGATATTTAATGGTGCTGGCGCCGGGAGTTTTAACGGGACAAGCGCGTATGTGGCATCAACCTTTGCGCAACCCATCACTAGTGCCTTCACGGTATCTGGTTGGGTGAACCTTAGTGCTTGGAGAACCGCCGCAAATACGGGTTCGGCGGTATACACCCAAAGAACTGGCTGTGGCGGAACTTATGGAATCCAACTATATGCCCAATGTTCCTACAGTGGGTGTAACGGTAATGCCGTTTTAAATGCCGGGACGGACGTAGGTGAGGTAAACGCAACCACCGCTTTCAATACGAGTACCTGGTACTTTCTTTCTGGCACTTACAACGGCTCGAGTGCGATTTTGTATATCAACGGCGTTCAAAATCAGGTTGTCAACACATCGGCGTACACTTTTCCCTCTGTCACGCAAAATAATATCGGATGGGATACTTGCAGTACTAACTATTTCCCCGGTCTCATCGACGATGCCCGCATTCTCAACGTCGCCCTTTCCCCCTCCTGGATCCTCACCGAATACAACAACCAGAGCTCTCCAAGCACCTTCTATACGATAGGCAGTGAAGTTACCGTCCCCGACGCTCCCACGGGCCTCACTGCGACATTCGGCAACACTCAAGTCGCTCTCTCGTGGACTTCTCCCGCAAATAACGGCGGTTTGGCGATCACCGACTACGTCATTGGCTACAAACTCACTGCCAGCTCCACATGGTCAACTTTTGCCGACGGAGTTTCGACAAGCACCACAGGTACCGTCACAGGACTGACCAATGGCTCATCATATGACTTCCGGGTATCGGCGGTGAATGCGGCCGGACAGGGGAGCGCGAGCAGTGTTGCATCGGCTACGCCGGCAACCGTGCCCGATGCGCCGACGGCAGTTTCGGCTGTTGCTGGAAATACTCAAGCAACCATATCATTTACCGCTCCCGCGAACGGAGGAAGTGCCATCACCGGCTATACTGTCACTTCAAACCCCGGCGGTTTCACCGGCACCGGCAGTTCTTCTCCGGTCACGGTAACCGGCCTCACGAACGGCGCTACGTATACTTTCACCGTTACCGCAACCAATGTTGCTGGGACGGGAGCGGCTTCGTCACCGTCAAATTCGGTGACCTTACCCACACTACCAGGTTCACCAGTTAATCTCGCCGCCACGGTTGGCGGGAGCAGTATTGGGTTATCATGGTCTGCCCCGGCTTCGGACGGTGGTTCGTCTATTACCGATTATGTCGTCGAATATAAACTTACGATCGGCGGCACGTGGTCTGTTTTTGCCGATGGATTAGCCACCAGTACAACCGCGACAGTGACTAGCTTGTCCGACGGCACGTCGTACGATTTCAGAGTGAGCGCGGTAAATAACATAGGCCAAGGTTCTTCGAGTGCGTCCGTCATGGCGACTCCGGGCGAGCCGGCACAAGTGCTCATCCAAATTTTTTCTGATCTGACCACGCCTAGTATCGGCACGGCGGTGCGCATTACGAACGAAGGCTCCGTCGATTACGAATACCAATACACGTGGTGCGTTACCGCATCGGCGGGCGTTCCTTGCGGCAGTAACAATGACGTATCCAGCGCGACAGCCGCAAAGCTCATCGGGGCAGGACAGAATTTCGACACCACCCTTGCCTCAACAGTGCTGACTCCGGGTAGTTATTGGTTCACGATCATCGTCGTATACGGCTCAGCATCGTCCAGGGCGACCCAGTTGTTTACTGCCGTCAATGCGGCTCCCTCCGGCGGCGGAGGGAGCGAAGGCGGTGGCGGAGGAGGCCAGATGAATATCGTATTACCCGTTCCCACCCCTTCCGTAAATACAGGCATTGCATCTTCATCCAGCACGGCAATCACGATCGCTCATTCCATAGCGGTCCTGAAAGCCCAGCTTGCCGCACTCAAATCCCAGCTCGCCTCTCTCTTTGCCCAGCTTGCTTCCATGAATTCTTCTCCGAATCCGGCGTTTATCCGCAATCTGAGGCTGGGGTCAACCGGCAGCGATGTAAAGAAACTCCAACTTTTCCTCATATCCAAGAATAGCGGTCCCGCTGCCCAGAAACTCAAGGTCCATGGCACGACGACGACCTTTGGTTTCCTTACCTATAACGCCCTTGTGGAGTTCCAGAAAAAGGCCGGCATCACTCCCGCTTCCGGTTACTTCGGCCCGATTACGCGGGCTTATGCGAACACGCTCTGAAGTTGAGATAGTAATAGACGCCCCCTTGATAATAGTGGACGGCGTGGTGGGGGACTTAAATCGCAAAACTCGGTATGTAGATTTTGCGGGCTTTTTCCACAAAACAGGTTCTAACATTGTCCACGACTCCCCGCCAGTGTTACAATAAACATATGTTCAAAAAAATTTGCACAGCGGTTATTGCCAGCTTCGTGTTTTTTAATATTGCTTTTGCTCAAACCAGCACCGCAACGGAGCAGGATTTGCTCACCATCATAAAACAACTCCAAACGCAGATACAGTTACTGCAGACGCAAATCGCGGATCTTCAGAATCAAGTTCAGTCCGTAAAGACTGAGTTCAACTTTACTAGGGCGCTAGCCAAGGGTATGAGCGGCGATGACGTAAAACGACTACAAGAGTTTTTGAAAACTTTTCCTGATGTATACCCCGAAGGGTTGGTTACCGGATACTTTGGGCTACTTACCGAAGCGGCGGTTAAAAAATTCCAAGAACAGAATGGCATTGAGTCGGTTGGTACTGTTGGACCAAAAACCCAAGCGAAACTTATCGAGCTCGCGGCAACCGGGGCGGGGCAATCAGACAGCATTCCTTAGAGTTCGCCAATGACGCCGGGCTTACAAGAAAAACCATCGGCTTCTACGACAACGCTATCAGGGATAGTTCCTGCCGTACCGGCAATTCCTTCCCAAACGATAGAAACAGCGGGGATAAGTTGTAATAAGAAAGATTTTACAATGGCGCTGATTTTTGTTGCAGACAATATCGCCGATCCTTCAATGAGCAGATATAGTGAAGAACTTAATTACATAAAAAAATCATTTTCCATGGGCATTTAATTTCGCGACAGGAGGTTCGGCAACAATGACAATATCAAGCGAACCATTCATTATGGATTCAAAAAATATGCATTTAAGTCCGACAAATGATATAGATCAAACAGAAGTATTAAGAAAATTCTATGAAAATCATAATGATGACTATGATTTTGTGTCAATATTTACCAATGTAAAAGGTTCTAACATCGTCCACTACTCCCCGCCAAGAAATTTACTTAATAAAATGAAGAGTGATAGTGAAAAAGAAAGGCAGACGATAAGGTCTGCTTTTTGATATCCGGATCACTGAAGATGGCGACAGCCATGTGGCGAAGTATTGGAGTTCTGCAGTCGCCATTCCCATAAAAAGTAGTCGATGGTCTGGCGCGCTGTCGGCTCTGAAAGGCTTGCGTCGTGCGACGCCCTGCCGGTTTCATAGAAGATAAAGGGATTCACAGCTCCTTGGAGAAGCAAGAAGTACGCAAGGGCTCTGGCCGTCCTGCCGTTCGCCGACGCAAATGGTTTTGCGCGGACAAAGTCATAGTAGAAGTTTGCAACATCACAAACTTTCTCCATCGGCTCCTTGCCGAAGCGGAGATTCTCTTGCCACCACTGTACGCGCGCAAACCACCGTATTGCGCCAAGCACCGACTCAATTCTCTCCGACACTTCCGTTTTTGGCGATTGCGGCGATGTACCGTCCACAAAACCCTCGACGGCAATAAGCTTGTTAATTTCACATATCAGCGGCCCGCTTACATAATGGTTAGTAATCGTAACTAAGCCGCCGAGTCGTAGCAGAGCTCCAACGTGCCCGTGATATACGCCCTCGGAACGCTGCCAAGTAATATCGCGCGCTACCTCTTCGTCGGAGGAAGGCGTGATGCCGGCGAGTTTTTCAGATTCAATGATGAACTTTGAAACGAACGTAATCCATCCGTTATTTGTCGGTTCCATCGCATCCTACCTCCGTTTCCGCGCATGGCGCAGCAATCACATAGAACATGACACATAATGGTAATTATTGCAAGCGCATTGCCTTGAATCTTGAAGTGTTATTCCGGAAGTGCTATAATTTCTGCTGTAAGGTCCTTCGGTAATATTCCCAAGCATCCCAAAACATCCACACAGGCTATAAATTTTAAATATAATTATTAGTTATTTTTCATATGCCAAACAGTCAATTACTGCTTTTAAATAAAGAGCGTCGAGCTATCCGTTCACGGATGGCACGCGATGCCGGTAAGTACGCTCAAGCAAGCGCAAAAATGCTCGGAGAACTTGGGAAGCTTTCCAAAGACGAACTCTCGGCATTTTTGAAGAAAAATCCGGATGTACTTGTAGATATCGCCGGCGGTGTTGCGGCACATGCGGGGGTTCGAGCGAAAAACGCTGCGGGAACGATCCTGAGGGAGTTTAGAAAAGATTTCAATTCGGCAAGCATTAAAGGGAAGCGAAGGGCCGGAGTGTTCGGCGCAGAACTGGAAAAGAAAGGTATGGAGTATCTCAAGAAACTCCTTTCATTTTAAAAGGAGTGCGCTGATATAAGAGGGGACTACCCGTAAAAACCCCGCCAAGGCGGGGTTTTTATTTTAAAATGTTATGGTATCGCCGGTCCTTATCTTTTTTTCCAGAATAAAACCTTGATTGACCTCGATGGCATAACGATACGGCGTGCGCGACTGATAAGTCGAGCACGGATCCATCTTGCACGGCTCCATAGTTGCACTATCAACAATTCGATATTCGGCATCTACGAAAAAAATATCGAGCGGCAATAATGTGTTTTTCATCCAGAACGGGTCTGCCACATCCGTATCAAAAATAAATAGCATTCCAGAATTTTTGGCAAGACTTTCCCGAAACATGAGGCCTTCTTGGCGCTTTTTTGGCGTATCTGCCGGTTCAAGAAAAAATTCGGTATCCCCAGTACTGCTATGCACGACGGCTTTTTTATACGTTTGTAAAACCTCTTGATACGTCTGCATCCGGGGTATATCAAGTTTTGTGAAATAGATCTGCTTAACGCTTATAGCCACCGAAGCAACCAGTGTTGCGGCAAAAAGCCCCACAAAAATACGCCTGCGCACCCTGACGATCTTAATGAATTCCTGATCGTGAAGCATAGTCTTTTTACTATACCCTAAGGTTGTGCGATTGGTCTATCGGCCTGTAATTTCATCATTATTTCGGTACGGGTTGCTCCAAGGAGGGCTAAAAGTGAAATAAAGCCATAATTCTGTCTGATTTTGATAATCCCATGTGGATAACGTAATGGCCGGCTTATTAAAGATAAATAATTTTATATAAAATCGGCTTTGGAGAGCCGATTTTATAGTACATCAAACAGTATTTGTGCATGTTCGTATAATTTGACTTACTGAATGAAAGTGGAGTAGAATGAACATGCAGTGGTTGAAAGTGGGTAATTGTGGATAATTCTGTGTATAAAGTATGTTTATAGGGGAATACTCTCATAATATCGATTCAAAAAAGCGCCTTGCGATACCTGCTCGGTTAAGAAGGGCGCTAGGAGAAAAAGCCGTGGTTACCAGAGGACTGGACGCCTGCCTCTTTCTTTACCCGGTTGCAAGCTGGGAAAGGCTTGCGCAGAAGCTCGGTGAGCTTTCCGTGGGGAAGGGAGAAACACGCAGCTTCACCCGTCTTATGCTCGCGGGAGCCCAGGAGGTTGAACTTGACGGGCTTGGCCGAGTACTGATCCCGGATCATTTGAAAACATACGCAGATCTAAAAAAACATGTGGTTATCGCGGGCGTATATGACCGACTTGAGATATGGGACGAAGGACACTGGAAGCAGTTTAAGACTTCTGCCGAGCGAAATGCCGATGCGATTGCGGAGAAGTTGGGAGAACTCGGAGTTTACTAAATCATTATCCGGTTAACGGAGAAACTGAATTGAATGCACATTCCTGTTCTTTTGAAAGAAGTTCTGCGGTATCTGGACCCCAAACCCGGAGAGAATTTTATCGATTGCACTATCGGGCAGGGGGGGCACGCCTTTGCGATACTCGAGCGTATTGCACCCGGTGGAAGGGTTTTGGGCATTGATGCGGACAGCCAATCGTTGCGCATCCTCGCTCTTGAGCAGAAAGCAAAAAACGAGTCGGGGAGACTTGTGCTGGCAGAAGGCAACTTCATGGATGTTGGGAGTATCGCGGAGAAAAAAAAGTTCGTTGAGGTCCAGGGAGTGTTAATGGATCTGGGATGGTCCAGCTGGCAGATGGAAGAGAGCGGTAGGGGATTCTCGTTCCTTAAAGATGAAATGCTTGATATGAGAATGTCCAGCGTGCAAACGCTGACCGCAGAACACATTGTAAATACATATACGGAAAAAACACTGGCAGAGATTTTTGAGAAGTTCGGCGAAGAACGGTTCGCAAAAAAGATCGCAAAAGCCATTATTGAAAAGCGAAGACTCCGAAAGATCCTCCGGACAAAAGAACTTGCCGAGATTGTGATCGGCGCCATTCCTTCGAGATTCCATCACGGAAGAATCCATGTCTCAACAAGGGTTTTCCAAGCGCTGCGTATTGCAACGAATGACGAGCTTGAAAGTTTGAATAAAGCTCTACGGGGGGCGTATGAGATTTTGTCTCCGGGTGGACGGCTCGCGGTCATTTCATTCCACTCGCTCGAAGACCGCATCGTTAAAAATTTTTTCCGAGAAGAAGAACGCGCCGGTCGCCTCACCATTCTGACCAAAAAACCGGTTATGTCTTCCGGGGAGGAAACAGCTAAAAACCCCCGCTCCCGCAGCGCGAAGCTCCGCGCCGCCGTAAAGACAATGCAAAATACAAATCTCAAAATGAAAAATTAAGGAGTGAAAGTTTTTTGGAGAAAAACTTCCACGATATTCCAAAATTTTGACTTTTGACTTTTTATTTTCTACTATGTCTCCTTATATCACCACCACTAAAAAATATATGAGCGAATTTCGGCATAATAAGCCGCAGGAGTCGGTGCATCTTTTAGTTTCGCTGAATGCAGTTTCAATAACACTTGCCATAGTGTCGGCTCTTAGCTACTTATGGCTATTAAATCTCCTTGTATCGCACAGTTATGTGTTGAAGGATTTGGGACAGCGGCTGGAGGCATTGCATGAAACCGAGGAGAAACTTAACCGGGACGTTGCCTCTCTCCGGTCTTTTGAGGATCTTTCGTTCCGCATATCTTCTTTGGGCTTGGTAGCTTCGGAGAACATTTCTTACCCAAAGTCACCATCCGCGGTTGCGCAGTCCGACGGTCCTGTGGTACCCTAAACCCCCACACTAATAATTGGCTGGCGGCTTTCGAAGAGCCGCGAATAATATATTCTTTATAAAAATACTGCTTCTATAAAGAAAATGTTCTCTGGGGTGGCGATAAGTACCAAAACAATTCGCCGATTATTAGTGTAGGGGTAAACCCGCTATGAACGCTGGTATTATGAAAAAGGCAGGCGGTGGCCGTATTTTTATTCTCTCGGCATGCATAGCTTGTATCGGAGGCGTCATCGTGCTCCGTTTATTTTTTATTCAGATAAAAGATCACGAGTTTTATCGAATACTTGCACAAAACCAGCACCAATTCGATGAAGAGCTGTACCCAAGGCGCGGAGAAATATTTTTTCAAGACCGTTCGGACCGCAGCAGGAACGGCATAACGGCGCTTCAACCGGCCGCAGTGAATAAAAGGGGATATTTTGCCTACGCAATTCCGCGTGATGTTCCCAAAGAAAATATTCAGGAAACGGGCAAGCAAATTGCTTCAATACTCAAACTCGACAGCAAAGTTGTTGATGAGCGTCTGGGCAAGCGCGCAGACCCCTACGAGCCGCTCAAGCGCAGGCTTTCCGATGCCGAGGCCGAAGCGCTTCAAAGCCTGCATATTCCCGGCATTCGGCTGGGGAAGGAAATGTGGCGAGAATATCCCACTGGAGACCGCGCCTCCGCTTTTATCGGTTTTGTAGATTTGGGGAGCGACGAGGCGAAAGGGTTGTACGGCATCGAACGTCTATTCGAAAAGACGCTCGCGGGAACGAAAGGATATCGTGCTGCGGAGAAAGACGCTTTTGGCAGCATTATTCCGTTCCGCATTCACAAGGAAGAGCCTTCCGAAGACGGAAGCGACATCGTGCTTACCATAGACTCTAATATCCAGTTTGTCTCCCGAAACATTCTTCATGAGACGCTTCAAAAATGGGAATCATTGGGTGGGAGCATGATCGTGCTTGAGCCGGTCACGGGAAAAATTCTCGCGCTTGTAAGCGAGCCGTCATATGATCCGAATGCCTACAACGAGGTGAAGGATATGTCGGTATTCTTAAATCCTGCCGTCGAAAAAGTGTTTGAACCAGGGTCGGTATTCAAGCCCATCACCATGGCCGCCGCACTTAACGAGAAACTGGTAACCCCGAAAACCACCTATACCGATAGCGGCGCGGTCCGCATAGGCGGTTATACGATCAGGAATTTCGATGACAAGGCGTACGGTGTGCGGACGATGTCGGAAGTTATAGAGCTCTCGCTGAACACCGGCGCGGTGTATGCGCAAAAACTTCTCGGGAACAAGCCTTTCACGGAGTATGTGGCGGCGTTCGGTTTTGGCCAGACCCTCGGCGTTGACCTGCCCGGCGAACTCAAAGGGAATATTTCTAATCTTAAGCAGAAGGCGGAAGTTAATTTTGCAACGGCGGCGTTCGGACAGGGGATTTCGGTTACGGCACTACAGATGGCTAGCGCTATTGCTGCCATTGCCAACGGCGGCGTGCTTATGCGGCCTTATATTGTCGAAAAGATCACGCATCCCGATGGCTCTACGGAAGAGATCGAGCCGAAGAATATCCGCCGCGTATTAACTCCGGAAGCGGCCCGCGATATGACGCGTATTATGGTTGATGCCGTGCGCGGAAAATTTGAACGAAGGGCAGATGTGCCCGGCTATTTCGTGGCCGGCAAGACCGGAACTGCGCAGATTCCCGATCCTAAAACCGGAGGATATCTTCCCGTATCCGAAGGCGTCATTCATACGTTTGTGGGCTTTGCACCGGCGTTCGCTCCTAAATTTCTTGTGTTCATAAAGATGGATAAGCCCGTCGGCGTGCGCTTTGCCGCTAATTCCTTAACGCCCGCCTTTCACGACATGGCGGTGTATCTTCTGAATTATTTCAATGCTCCGCCGGATGAACCCCTACACTAATAATCGGCAAGGTGTTTTGGTGCTTATCTCCATCGGGGAGAACATGTTCTTCGCAGAAGCGGAATCTTTTCTAGAAGTATTATTTACGGCTCTTCAAGAGCCGTCAGCCGATTATTAGTAGTGGGGGTGAACCCGACAAGCTGCAAAAAAATAAAATATAACAAAAAATAAAAACCGCCTTTATTAAGACGGAGAGAACTGAACAGAAGCTGGAATCAGAACTGGCTGCGGATTCGGTTTGTGCACAAGCCACTTTGCTCCAGAATGGAGTTTCCCTTTTAGCCACTCCAAGGCCTTACTGCGGGAGAAGAGAGGTTTGTCGATGCTGATGAGGTATGAAACCAGTGGGAGACAAAATACACCAAGCAAGTATATTAGAACGAATTTCGTAAAAAGCGCGCCAGCGGACACTAAGATTACATTCACCGTAAAAAAGCCGATGTCCGTCAATCGAAGATTCTGCAGTAACAGTTCCGTTTTAGCATCCTTGACCCTATGAAGCATTTCAAGCTCTCTTATCCTTTCCGTAGTAGAGACAATCTCCCCGCATGAATGAGCGGCCAACAATATCAACAATGCAAAAACAGGGGTCAACATAGGAAGGTAGCTGAAATCGAGTACGGGGATGCTTATGATAGCTATGGCAAAAGAAGCACGCCGTGCCAACCAAAAATTATCCTTCCCCGTCAGCCAGTTGAACCGCTTTGTAAACCTCGCAGTAAGCGCGAGAAGTTTTCGGTCAACCCATGTAATCGGATTTTTCATGGTTTCCTCCAAGGAGAACTTTTGTGTTTTCAAATAACTACGAAGGTGGTAGTATGGCATATACATCATGTTTAGTCAATTTCTCCAAAACATATTTAAAGCACTTGCGCGGCATCTTATCGCGAGAAAAAAACCACGAATCATTGCGGTCACGGGAACGGTGGGGAAAACCTCTGCCAAAGAGGCGATTGCTTCGGTGCTTGCTTCAACGTTTACCGTGCGCACGGCAAAAAAAAATTACAACAATGAATGGGGGGTTCCATTCACCATTCTTGACATTGAAGGAGGGAATTCTTTTATTGACTGGATTGGGACGCTCGGTAAAGCTTTTTGGAATTCAATGTTTACACAGGCATATCCAGAGATCCTTGTTCTTGAATTCGGTATCGACAAGCCGGGCGACATGGTGCAGCTTTGCGAAATTGTGCAATTGGACTTTGCGGTTATTACGGCTTTGGGTGGCACGCCGGTGCACGTGGAAAATTTTTCGGATAAAGAGGCGCTATGGAAGGAGAAGCTTGCCATCGCTAAGGGTCTCAAACCGGACGGAGTGTTGCTGTATAACGCCGATGATGAAGAATTGGCTCGGCGGGGGGGGGCCAAGGCCGCTCCTCGCGTTCTTGCGTTTGGCGTAACGCCCAAGGCCGATATCTGGGCCCGGGATGTGCGGGTGCTTGGCGATAGGAACGGGCTTCCCGTAGGCATTTCCTGTACGGTGGTCAGAGGCAAAGAAACCTTTGCGCTTTCCATGCCGCGTCTTATCGGTGCCCATCAGCTGACCTCTGTACTCGCCTCTGCCGCGATGGGTATTGCGCTTAAGGTCCACGAAAAGCGCATACAAAAAGTGCTCGAGAGTTTCACGCCTCCCCGGGGAAGGCTCAAGCTTCTTCCCGGCCTGAAGCAGAGTTTTATTCTCGACGATACCTACAATGCCTCTCCTTCAAGTACGCAGGTGGCGCTTGAGGTTCTGGGAGCGTGTTCTAGGAAAAGGCGCATTGCGGTGATGGGTGATATGCTGGAATTAGGAGCGTATGCGGAAGTGGCGCATCGGGCCATTGGGCGGCTTGCCACGAAGTCCTGCGACATGCTTCTTGCTGTAGGATCGCGCGCCAGGTTTATTGCTGACCAGGCCCGCAAAGAAGGGTTTCCCGACGCCAGCATACGGGAGTTTGGTCTTTCTCCGGATGCGGGGAAGTTTTTGCAACGCATGATGAAAATGGGAGACGTGGTGCTGGTCAAGGGGTCCCAGGGTATGCGCATGGAAAAAATCGTTGAGGAGATCATGGCCGAGCCGCAACGGAAGGAAGAACTTCTTGTGCGTCAGGATGTTGCGTGGAGAAAGAAAGAGGTCCTGCCGGTTTAAGATTGCGAAAACAATAAAGACGTGTTATTGTCCCAAGATACAGACATTTTGTTTTTTTCCAAATGAATTTTAGGAGGTGACGAATGTCACAAAAGCCTTTTGTGGATCCCGCATTTCCTCCAGTGCGGAGGGAGTGTCCAATTACCGGCAAATGGGTTGTCATCAATCCGGCCAGGAGCCTTCGCTTCAAAAACGAGAGGAAGGGTTTTCCGCCCGCGTATGAAAACTTACCGGAGCATAAAGAGAATTGCCCTTTTTGCTTAGGGAACGAAGAGCAGACTCCTCCGGAGTTATTCAGAATTCCCGCAGAGAAAGAACTCTGGCGCCTGCGTGTAACAGATAACATGTATCCGATTTTCACGCTGGAAGCTACCGGAGAAGGAGGAGCTCGCGGTGCATCTCGCATACTGGTGCCGACACCAAAGCACAACGAATGTCTTTCCGCGCTCACGCTGGGAGATATCACCAATCTTTTCGACGGCTTCCTGAATTCCTACACCAACCTTCGCGAAGCGCGAAATAAGGATATGGGCGAGAAGCTGTTCCCCAGCGGCCAGTGCATTCCCTTCATCAACTACGGAAGGGAGGCGGGTGCATCTTTAGAACATTTGCATGCCCAGTTTTCTGTGAGCGCAGTGGTTTCCACAAGGCTCCGTAATCTCCAGAGCCGTACGCATAAGCACTGGCTCTATGAAAGCCGCTGCCTTATTTGCGAGGTTATCGGCAGAGATGTCGCAGAGGGAAGGCTTGTTGCCGACGATAACTATTTTGTTGCCGCAGTTCCCTATGCGGCGTCCGTGCCGTGGCATGTGCGGATATTCCCGAAAGAGCACACGTCGAGCTTCGCTTCGGATCTGGCAGTGGGTGCAAGGTCTTACGCGCTTGCCAAGCTCCTTCGCGATATCTTGCGACGCATCAAATTCTCCCTGCAAAGGCCGCAAGATGCGCTTGTATTGGCGGGAGATCCTCCCTATAACTTTATTATTTCTACCAGTCGTTTTGACGGCGACCATGATTCCGGCTCCTTTCATTGGTTCTGCGACATTGTTCCGCGCACGACCAAGCCTGCGGGTCTGGAATGGGCAACCGATGAGGATGTGAACCCGAACCTTCCGGAAAGCGACGCGGAGATCCTCCGCAATGCCAGAGTCGAGAGTTAACCTCTCGACTTTTTTCTTTTTAGAAGTAATACTAGGAGTTGGCAGTACTTTTCAAATTTATGAGTTTTTGCGTCTCCTTCAAAGGAGGACCAATGTTGAATCTTGTTTTTGGCCTGCATATGTATCAGCCACCGACCCAGATGGCTGAAGTGATAAAGCAGATTGCCACGGAATCCTACCGCCCGACGCTTCGTATCATTAAAGACCATCCAAAGGCATACGTCTGCATTGACATCGCCGCAAGCGCTCTGGAGCTGCTTGAAGTTCACGCGCTGGACGTAGTGGATCTTATCCGGGAATGTCTTGAAAAGAAAAAACTTTTTCTTGTGAATACCGCCGCATACCATCCTATTCTCCCACTTCTTCCCAGAACCGAGATCGAGCGGCAGATCGCACAAAACCTTTATGCCTTGAAAAAGGCATTCGGGATGCCCAGCATTCCTCACGGTTGTTTTTTGCCGGAAATGGCATTCTCTGCCGAAGTGCTTCCCGCGCTTCGGCGCATGCAGGCTGGCTGGACATTGGCTGACGATGTGCCATATCAGGCGCTCTACGGACCGCATGTGCCGTTCAATTGGGTACCTTCTGAACAAGGGACGGCAATTTTTCTGCAGTCCCATCTTTGGCAAAGGCGCATAAGTTTCATAGGCTTGCCGGAAAACCGCCAGTATGCCAATGGCAGGGTGTTTGCGGGAGAACTTTGTGAGGGGGTGCGCGCCTGGCAGGGAACGGACGCTGATGGGTATATGGTCATCTGGCTTGACTTTGAAACATTCGGCCATCACCACAAACATCTTGAGGAAAGTTTTTTCCCGCCGCTTTTTGATGCCTCGAGCTATGCCGAGCTCAAACTTACCGATCCGGATAAGTTGCTTCTTCGATATCCAAAAAAGGACACGGTCATTCCTGCCGGGAGTTGGTCAACGAGTTCTGAACAGTGGCAGAGTGGTAATTATTTTCCGCTCTGGGCTGACAAGCACAATTCCTTTCATCTGCATTGGTGGAGTCTTGTACATCTTGCGCTTGGCATTACAGAGAGAGCCGCAGACCCTAACATACGACGCCTCGGAGACAAAATGGTTTATAGTTGCCAGCCGTGGCAGTACGCGCAAGGAAATAGGGAACTGGCCAGAGCAGGTCTCCACTATTTTGAAAGGGTGTTGGAATCAGGCACCGTGCAGGAACAGGTAAGAGGCTGGGAGCTTCTTGGAGCGCTTTACGATCTTACGAGGGGATGAAGTCATTCCCTCGTTTTCTTTTTATTGCAGCACATTAATTTTGATGATACATTTAAGGGTGATTATGGCGGGTTCGTCTAGTCCGGTCTAGGACGCATGGTTCTCATCCATGTAACACGGGTTCGAATCCCGTACCCGCTACGAATGAAATTTAAAACACCTCCGTGGCGTGGTGTTTTAAATTTCTCATTTGAAGTTCTGGGACGGGATGAGAAGGGAAGTCCGGTGGACTTCCCGGGCTTTTTCGAGCCGGAGGGACGAGGCGAGAAAAAGGAATC
>JAUSGO010000008.1 GCA_030649025.1 bacterium
TGTACGAACTGGTGGCAAAATACCACGGCTCAATAGACGGCGAGCATAATGACGGCATTATCCGCACCCCGTATCTGCCAATAATGTTCGGCGAAAAAATGTGCGGGCTGTTTGCGCAGGTGAAAAAAATCTTTGACCCGCAAAATATCCTCAACCCCGGCAAAAAAGTCGGCGGAACTATTGCTGATATTGAGAGAAGTATGATTGGGCATGTATAAAGTATCTTGTATCGTGTATCTTGTATAAAGAAATAATTTTGATGGGCCAGCCGGAATCCCACCTGAACGCGACTGATAAATTTGACGCCGAAGGGAATTTGATTGACGAATCTACAAAAGAACACATCAAAAAATTCCTCGCGAAGTTTGAGGAGCACGTCGCGAGGTTTAAATAAAAAATAACGGCACCCGTGAGAGTGCCGTTGAGAATTCCAAACTAAGAGACGAAGCCGTTGGCTGAAATCAATCTTCAGCAACCCTCTCTCCGAGAACAGCCGCAGGGTTACGGCCACCTTGACCCTGCTGGAGTTCGTCGAGCCATATTTCGCCATGGCGACACTGACCGCCACTATCGCTGTATAAACTACGTATGCAGGAACCACCGTGCGGGCCACAGAACTTGACTGCCCCGAAGCGAATGGAGATGGTGTTCCCCTGGTAATCCTGACTCTGCCTGAGCATGTCAGGAATGAAGCGGCGATGCCTCATCAGAGCGTCAAGAACGTTTGGATGCTCCCCCCTGTGGTCCATCGTCGTCACCCTTTCGTGATCCTTCCAATGGATAACGCAAGGAACGATCTCCCTTCTATCCACGTAAAGCTTGTCCCTGCGACGCTCGACTTTGACCCAGCCACCCCTTGGGTTCTCTACTACCTCCGCGCCGTCAAACGGCAACTTCGGGGGTGCATCGAGATTGACCCAGATTAGGTTCTTGTTGCCGGTGAGCCGGATGCGCTGGGTGTTGTTGAACTCCATCCCGAGCGCCTTCAGCTTTTCGACAAGCGATTTCTTGCCGTCGCCCGCGAGCCACGGGATGATGTCCATTCCGATGCCCTGACCCCCGAGCGTGTCGCGCACGGTGGCGTAGAGGTCTTGCACCTTCGACATCAGAAGCCCGAGGGGCTTCCACTCGTTCACTTTCGATTGGGGTGATGGAACTTTCACTTGTCCTCCTTTGCCGCCTCCTTGGAGCTCTCGCTCCGCCGACTTGGCGTGGGTTGATGCTGTTTGTCCCGAAGGACTAGCTCGGCCACCCGGCTCTGCCACAGCAGAAAACGGCCTGTTTTCAAGCCCCTTTCTGCTGTGGCCTACCAGCACATTTCAAAGAACTCCCGAAACCATACAGTGTTTCGGGAGTTTAATCAATCTCCTTCATGATCTGTCGCAACGCCGGACGAAAAGCATCACAATAATGAGAAACGCAAAGATGGTGAACGACATGAGCGGGAATGTGATGTAGCCGAATTCAAAAAGGTAACGCTGCGCGCAATCCGTAATCCCGGAATTAAATGGACTCAACGCATGCAATAACATCCTCACAAACTGGAGTTTGTGGGGTTGTCGTGGTAATTGGGGACAGGTTCAGGTACCGATTTTTCTAAATTGAGAGAACGTGTATTTCTTTTACTCTGTGCATTTGACGGTCGCGCGTTACAAGTGCGGTTCGCGTACGCATAGCGGTTGCCGCTATTGCCGCATCTGGAAACTTGAACTTGTATTTTCGCTTAAGTGCCGCTGTCGTTTCAGCGATGTTCTTGTCCACGTCAATAACAACAAAGTAATCAAGAAAGTCTTGTATTTTCGCAAGGTCAGCGGGCGACGCTTCCGGCAGAGCGAGAAGCTCCGCGTACGTTACGGCAGAAATGAAGAGCGCAACATGACGAGAGAACCAGTCATTCACGGCCCGTCAACAGGTGCCGATACCTGCTCTATCGGCCTCAATGACGCGCACATCTTTGTCGAGATACGCGATGAGAATATTGGTGTCCAGCACCATATCACCACTCTTTGCGGAGTGCCTTTTGGTATTGGAGAGGTGTTTTCTTTAGCTTGCCCCTCAATAGACCGGCGGCCTGCGCGAGCGCTTTTGGTATTTGGCGCGTCCGCAAATCTCCTGTGCGCGGTTTTGTAGCGATTGTTGTCGTACTCATATCAACGCATCATATCATGGAGCGCGGCGGACGAAAAGCATCACAATTATAAGAAATGCAAAAATACTGAATGACATGAGTGGGAACGTGATGTAGCCGAATTCAAAAAGGTAACGCTGCGCGCAATCTACGCCTGTGGAAACTGCCGGACACGGGACGATGCTCGCTCCGCCCATTTGCAGGTAGTGCTGGTAGAGGGCAATCGCAGCGCCAAATACTGAAAACGTGATACTGTAATCGGCCACGCTCCGGTCGCTTTTCCATATCGCAACGGCAAACAGAAGAGCTTGCGGATAGAGGAACACCCGCTGAAGCCAGCAGAGCCCGCACGGGAGGACGCCGAGAATTTCGGAATAAAAGAGTGAGATCACCACTCCGCCTGCCGACAGCAAGAATCCTATCCAGAGCCCCCATGTTTCCAGAAAGGAAACGGCCGGAGCGAGGTCGGGAGATTTTTTTCGCAGGAGAAACAGAACGATACACGCGACACTTACGATTTGCAAAGCAACAACCGCAAGCGCGAGCCAGTAATTTATCGCCTCAACGTTGTGCATGTATCTTTATTGTGGAAGCAGACATCCGCTTGCGGAAGACAGTTCCTGCAATGTCTTCTCCCCTGTTAATATGGTGCTGGTCGCAGTGGTACTGGTCGCAGGAAAAACCCATGTCGGATATCCTATTATATTATTGTCTTTGCAAATTTGTTGCTGGTTCTTTCCGTCCGGAGTAGAACACTCTACATACGGCAGAAGCGCCTTTGATTTGCCGAACATCTTGTTTGTCGCCTGACAATGCGGACACCAGAACGCGCCATAGTAGACCGTGCCAGAATCCTTAAGGCACTGCGCGAAACCGTCCAATTTCCCCGGGCCGGAGTTCAATGTCAGGCTCACTCCGATTCCCCCGACAATAAGCGCGAGTACAACTAGCCAGAAAATAAGTGTCCCCTTTTTCATGTTGGTAAATATACCACACGATAACTGCCTGTGTGAAGAATCTGGATAAAGCACATACTCTAACTACTTACGCCTAGGCGTAAGTAGTTAGAGTATAATTCAGTGCTCGGGTTGATTGGGTTAAACCTCCTATATACCTCTTTCCATAATCAGCTTCCGAGGAGAGACCTTTCAAAGCTAAGGACTCACCTCGGAAGCCGATGGAACAAGAAGATGACCAAGGTCACCTTGAGTACTTTTGATACAATGAGTCAATGAAAAACCTGTTCCGCAAGGAATTTCGCCCTCCGTTGCTCGTCCTCGCGCTTCTTATCGCGGGCGTATTCGGTGCGCAACCGTTTTGGATAACGGCAGTAATCATCGGCATTGTGAAAATCTCATGGGACTCGTTTCAGAAAATCCGCGAACATAATTACTCGCTTGATTACATCGCATTGCTTGCAATGGCGGTGTCGCTTGTTGCCGATCAATATTTAGCAGGAGCCGTCATAGCGCTTATGATTACGGGCGGCGAAGCTCTGGACGACTATGCATCAAGGCGCGCCGAGGGAGCGCTACGCGGGCTCGCGGAACGCATCCCGAAGTTCTGCACCATGCGCCTTAGTGGAGGCACGACATCGGAAAAACCCATTCAGGATGTCGTAAGCGAGGAAACTATCGTCGTAAAAAAGAATGAGATTATTCCTCTTGACGGCACGCTTCTTTCGGACAGGGCTCTTCTCAATGAGGCCAACCTGACGGGTGAGGCGCTTCCCCAATCGTTTTCCCGCGGAATGTTCATCAAAAGCGGAGCCATTAACGCCGGAGAAACTCTTGACCTTTCCGTAGAAGGCGGATTTGAAACCTCCACGTACATGCGCATCGTGCATCTCGTGGACGACGCAAAGAAACACAAGGCGCGCATCGTACGGCTCGCAGAAAAAATAAACTTCCCTTTCACGCTCATCACGCTGGTACTTGCTCTCGGAGCCTACATATTGTCCGGCGAACTTTCACGAGCGCTCGCGGTTCTCGTCATTGCAACGCCGTGCCCGCTCATAATCGCGGCACCAGTTGCATTTATCGGCGGACTTTCGCGCGCGGCGCGTCGCAATATTATCGTAAAGCGGCCTGCGACGCTTGAAGAGCTATCGCGCGCCGGCGTCATATTTTTTGACAAGACGGGAACGCTCACACTCGGAGAAATATCTCTCAAGAAAATAGAGAGGATGGAAGAGGCACCGAGCGAGCAGAAGCTGCTTGCAATCGCCTCCGCAATAGAATTCCACTCCATTCACCCGCTTGCACGCGCCATCGGTGCCGCAAGCGCTTCACGGAACGTTCCAACGCTGGAAGCCCGCAACGTAGCAGAAACCATCGGACAAGGAATATCGGGAGATGTTGAAAATCGGCGATACACAATCACAAAAGCGAACACGGGCGAGGGCGGTATTGTCCTTTCGTTTCTTGAAGGCAAACGCGAGCTCGCGCGATTCCACTTTGAAGACGAGGTGAAAGAAAATGTCTCCGAACTATTTCGCGCGCTTTCTGCGCGCGGCATCAGGATGAAAATGCTTACCGGCGACAAGAAAGAAAACGCAAAACGCCTTTTCGGCACGTTTGGAATTCCAATACTT
>JAUSGO010000009.1 GCA_030649025.1 bacterium
GCGACAAAAATGCGCAAAGCCCAGCATGTAGCCCTTGCTGCGCGTCCTTATGCCGTGCATGCACTTGGGCTATTGCGCCGAGTTTCTCATAAGACCGAATTTGCACATTGGCTTCTTGAACAGCGTTCTACAAGGCGTATCGCGCTTATTCTGGTAACCTCCGACAAAGGGCTATGCGGCATTCTGAACCACAATGTGCTTCGGAGACTTGAAGAATTTATCGAGGAGAGACGCGATATTGTGCGGGAGGGCCATTGTGATTTTATCTCCGTGGGTTTATATGGCGCGCGGCATCTGAAGCGCCGCGGGTACGCCGTTATAAAAGAGTTTGCAGGGATAGGGGATTACGCGAAACTCCAAGAATCAAGCCCTATTGCTGATTTTCTGCTTACGTCGTGGCGCGATAGCATATACGACGAGGTCTTCTGCATTTATACCGATTTTGTCTCAACGCTCCGCCAAACGGCTGTTTTGCGCCAAGTATTGCCGCTTACAAAGAAAGCTCTTGAAGAAATTGCCGGTGGAGTTTCCGAACGAATTATGGATCATCCGGTTTCGACTCTCCTTGGCGGATCAGGAATAGAGGAAGCCAAGGAAGAAGGAGCAAGATTCTTCTACGAATATAAACTTGAGCCCTCGCCCGAAGAGGTGCTTGAAACCTTATTGCCGGCCCTGGTGCGCGTGCGCATACACCAGATCATTCTTGAATCGAACGCATCGGAACATTCTGCGCGCATGCTTGCCATGAAAAATGCTTCCGATAACGCCAAAGAACTGCTGGAGGAGCTGCACCTTTCGTTTAACAAGGCACGACAAGCCAGTATCACAAGAGAAATAGCGGAGATTACGTCGGGAGCTGCGGCGCTGGAAACGGTCTAAAAGAAAAATCCGGAAGCTTATGTGGCCCCGGATCATTATCAATCAAACGGATTTTTTTTAGTCCAGATCCAAGCAACGAGAAGGTACGTCATGGCGATAGCGTTGTAAATGAAGTGAGAAACGCTGGCAAGCAAAAGTCCTCCCTGGAAATACTGCTGGCTGAACCAGAATCCTCCGATAGAAAGAATGAGTCCTGCGCGGAGAGGTACGCCGCCGATGCAGTGCACGAGACCAAAAAACAGACTTCGAAACGCTGCATCAAGCCAGGTCGTCGTCGGATAGACGCCAAATCCGTGCCGGAAGATCAATTCTTCAGTATAGGCAAGCACCGGGAGACTGAAGTAGAATACTGCGAGGAACGGATAGCGGAGGAACGGATAGTGCAAGGGGAAGAAATTGATATTTCTCCCGAATAGGCGCCACCCTAGAAATTTTATGCGACCTTCATAGTATTTTGTAAATCGGTCGGCAATCACCAGTACGAAAAGCAACCCGACAGACTGCGCAATGATACGCAATGAACCTGTTCCAGAAAAAAGGAAGTGCCAAAATTGAAGATTTTGGGGATACCAGATGTATCCCGTCCAGAAAAGAGTTGCGGTAAGGAGTACCACGTAGATACGTTTCAGCGCCGAACCGTATCTACCGAAAAACCGAGAAACTATTTCCCGAATATGGATAGACACGGTGCACCTTCTTGTATATTTGCGAATTTGAAAAAGATCAAAGCCCGATATTTAATAATAACTTACACGTATGTATATGTCAAAAACCTCAGGAAAAATCCTTCAGATCATTGGGCCCGTCGTGGATGTTGAATTTTCCGTCGAAAGCGGATCTGCCTCCAGCGGAACGGTACTTCCAAGCATTCACGATGCCCTTGAGCTTCGCACCTCGCAAGGAGAGCGTCTTATATTAGAAGTTGCCCAGCACCTTGGCTCATCCCGCGTGCGCACGGTCGCGATGGGTGCGACCGATGGATTAAGACGGGGAATGGAAGTTGTAAATACCGGGAAGCCTATCGCGGTGCCGGTTGGCCCAGAGACGTTGGGGCGGATGTTCAATGTCATAGGCGAGCATATTGATGAGGTGAAGGTCGAAAATACGACGATGAAAGCTAGCGGAATAACATGGCCTATTCATCGCAAAGCTCCGAAATTCAAAGACCAATCAACGAAGACTGAGGTTTTTGAAACGGGTATCAAGGTTATTGATCTATTCGCGCCGTTCGTGAAAGGCGGAAAGGTGGGGCTTTTTGGAGGCGCGGGGGTCGGCAAGACCGTTCTTATTCAGGAACTTATCCGTAACGTCGCCACACAGCATGGCGGTTTCTCGGTATTTGCCGGAGTAGGGGAGCGAAGCCGTGAAGGGAACGACCTGTATCGCGAAATGACCGAATCCGGGGTTCTGGCAAAAACCGCAATGGTCTTTGGCCAGATGAATGAGACGCCGGGCGTACGCATGCGCGCAGCGCTCTCCGGTCTTACCATGGCCGAATACTTCCGCGATACCCAGGGGAAAGATGTATTGCTTTTCATAGACAATATCTTTCGTTTCACGCAGGCCGGGAGTGAAGTCTCCGCACTTCTGGGACGCATGCCCTCGGCGGTAGGATACCAGCCGACGCTTGCAACCGAAATGGGAGAGTTGCAGGAGCGAATCACTTCGACGCTGAAAGGTTCCATCACTTCCGTGCAGGCAATTTACGTTCCGGCGGACGACCTCACCGATCCGGCTCCGGCGACCGCTTTCAGCCATCTTGATTCTACCATCGTGCTTTCCCGTTCACTTGCGGAACTTGGCATCTATCCTGCGGTGGATCCGCTTGATTCCGCCTCCGGCGCGCTCACGCCCGCTATCGTAGGAGAAGAACACTACCGAACGGCGCGCGAAGTGCAAAGAGTTCTCCAGCGCTATAAGGACCTGCAGGACATCATTGCTATTTTGGGCATTGAGGAGTTATCCGATGAAGATAAGGCTTTGGTAGCGCGCGCGCGTAAAATTCAAAAGTTTTTGGCGCAACCATTTTTTGTCGGTGAAGTTTTCACCGGCAAGAAGGGCGCATATGTTCCGCAGCAGGATACGGTGCGCGCTTTTCGCGAGATTCTTGAAGGCAAGCACGATGACAAACCGGAACAGGCATTCTATATGAAAGGAGGGATAGAGGAAGTGTAGGATCTGCTTCTAAAATAAAATGTCAATAACAATACAAATTTATACTATAGAAAAAACTCTCTTTGAGGGGAAGGCTGACGCGATAACGTTACCCGGTGTAGACGGAGAGCTGGGTGTATTGTCGACACATGTTCCCTTGATTTCTTCGCTCAAGCGTGGTAGCATTAGGATTCGAAATGGGAAAGATGTCCAGTTCGTTGACATTACAGGAGGATTTGTCGAGATTCAGCCGGAAAGCAAGGTGTCTATTCTCGCTGACTAACGGCTTTGGCTCCAAGGAGCTTCTTATATGGCGAAAATATCAGAAAAAGATCTCAAGGACATTGTTGTTATGCGCAAGTTCGGTGTTCTTGTGGACGTAGATCCGCAGCGTATGCGCCAGGAGGATGGCGTGATTTGTGTAACGTGCGCCGATGGCGACCAGATGCCGGATGTTTTCCAGCAGCAGGTGAAGTTTGCTCTCGAAGCGGGGTTCAAACCTCGGCCGCACCAGCTTTCGCTCAATGGCGGAGCATTGCTTATTCCTGAAGAATCGCCCTTGAATAAGGAGTTGCGTGAAGATGCAACCCTGCTTGCACATATCCGCGGCGGTATCAAGCTGAAAGGCATCCGTACCATAGTGCTGTATATCCACGCGCCATGCGGCGCAGCGGGTCTTGCAGGACTTACTTTCAAGGAGTCTATCGACTTGCTCATCAAGGCCAAGGACAGGATAAAAAAAGAGATCCTTGATGTGCGCGTGGCTTGTTTTTGCCACGTAGATCGCGAACACGGCACGGGGCACAAGAAGCGAACCTACTTTGTGGACGAAGAACGCTGGGAGACCTTGAAGCGAAAGGGAGCGGTTGTGACCGAAAAGAGGTAAAAGGTTGCTGTCGCACAGGGAATCTGATAGACTTGAATCCATGTTCGATCTTATACCGCTTATCAAGGCCGCAGGCTACATCGGACTTTTTGGAATTGTGTTTGCGGAATCCGGATTATTTTTCGGATTTTTTTTTCCGGGAGACAGCCTGCTTTTCACAGCAGGCTTTTTGGCATCGCAGGGTTTTTTGCATATAGGCTTTCTGCTGGTCGTATGCTTTGCCGGCGCGGTTTTGGGCGACAGTGTTGGCTACATGTTCGGCAGAAAAGTCGGACCTAAGATATTCACGCGCGAGGATTCTTTATTGTTCCACAAACATCATCTTGTCCGCGCAGAACAGTTTTACAACAAATACGGAGCCAAGACCATCATTCTGGCGCGGTTTGTCCCTGTGGTAAGGACCTTCGCGCCGATACTGGCTGGCGTGGGACGCATGCAGTATCGGGAATTTCTCGTGTTCAATGTCGTCGGGGGAGCATTATGGAGCCTGGGATTGCCTTTTATAGGCTACTATCTGGGTGCTGCCATTCCGGGCGTAGACAAGTATATTCTTCCTATCGTGTTGGGCATCATCCTCATTTCCATCTCACCGATTGCATGGCATATTATTCGGGATCCGGAACATCGGATTGCTCTCGTGAAATTCCTACGAAACAAATTTTCCAAAGGTTCATAGATCGAATATTTTTCGCTTCGCTCCCTCATACCCCAAACTAGCTACGGGGTATTTTATTTATGGCAAACAAAAAAAGACAGAACAATCTGTCCGTAAAAGCGATCGCGGGCGGCATAATGCGCCCCCCGCGGGTTTGATATATATCGGCAGACTGACTGCCATGATTAGTGGCGGATGCCACAAGGAAAGAACGGAAGAAAGAACAAAAAGAATACCTTTCTATTTTAGCATGACTTCCCGCGTTGCAAACAGTCATCTGTGGATAAACGAGTAAGCACAAAGAGCGCGCCAGCAACACCCCGCACCAAAGCCCGCCCGAGGGTCCTGTGTTTGACGAATGATATACACCCGGGAACGCCTTCGGTTTTCTCAAACGCTATACATCTGATAACCTTCTAGGCTTGGTACGGGGTTTCGTTTTGTAGCCCCGCCGAGACGGGGACAAAACATCAAAAAACCGTTCCATGATGTGAACGGTTCCTCGGTAAGAAATTATCAGCACTTAACAAAACCAATATGCAACTAAAATTCTATAATGGCCGTTTCAATCTAATTCGCTTTCGCTTAAGATAGTCTTTTTGCCTGAAAATCAGCTAAAATACTGGCTTTATTGAGTGTTAATGAAATTCCTAAAATAAGGTACTTTCCTACAATGTTAATGATAGCATAGCTTACAAAACTTGTCAAGAGCTTACAAAAAAAGAAAAGCTCCTTCGGATGTTCTCGTCGGAGCTTGAGGCCTGCTTAAGAGGTTATAGCTTGTTCTAGAGTGAGGCTCTGGACAAAATTGTCTTCGACCATCGAAAGAGAGAGCCATTCTTTCGGCAACTCTGCCAGATCCCGAAGCGCAGTTTCTGACCAGGATGCATAGTGATCCATTGTAGCTTGAAAACCATTGGACCACGCAAGGCGGGAGGATTCATCAAGATTTCGGAAAAGCCCACAAACTTCCTTGGCCGTGATTCGGCCCAATGTGGAAGGTTCGATAGTTTTCCCGAGGAAGCTCTCCCATCTGTTCAGGATATTCTCCTGCTCTTCGGAGGAACGTTTTGGAAATTCCTGTACGCGAGAAATAATTTCCAAAAGCATTTCTCGTGAGGCATTGCGCAGTTCGCACATCCGACCAAAATCATGCTTGCCGTAAGGCGAAGCGTTGGTTTGGGTAGAGGCGAACATGTGTAAATGTTCACGCATGGTTTGGTTGCCGCCGTCCGCCCTAATCTCTTCCGGAGTACGCAGTAGCGGACGAAGGTGATCCTCAAAGTTAACGGAGTAGTAGCCGGTCTTGATGTTGTAATCCTCCCGGTTTTTGGCGAGCGTGAGGAAATGCCGGCCGACCATTGTCGGACCGCTGCAATCGAGGCGGTCAATCCAACGCGGTAGCCATATGGCTAGGACCGGTTTTCCGTCATCATCCAGATCCCGGTACGGCCTTACCCGCCGGGTGATGCCGTCTCGGCATGCCACATCCATCTCCCTCAGGTACTGGGTGTGAGCCGCAATCGCGTATGCGATAAGCTCCGTCTCTTCCCGATTGATCGGCAGTTTTGCTTTCTCGGAGATTTCCAAGAAAAGCAAAGCACCGGCTTCGGCATGGCGAACCGCTTTTTTGGATTCTTCATACCGCTTCACGAGAGCGCACGAAACGTCGTGCATGACTCCGCCCACGATGCCAACGAATATATCTCGGGGATCGGCATCCAAAGTACCCAGGAGCCGGAGCGCATTCAGGTAGTCGCGCATCAGGTGGCCGATACCATGTCCGGGTTCAAACTGCTGTGCATCCAGACCCCAATTCTGTAGAGTCTGTAGTGCGTATCGGGCAATGCCTATGCCGCGCTCAATAGCTTCAGCGCGGTCCCTGGCACGGACCTTGAGAAGATGCGCTCTAAGATCGATAGAACGCAAGTTCTCCACTCTGTCCCAACAAACAGCCTCGTCCTGGAACATCTCTTTTATATTGGCAAGGTTCATTGTCTTTCTCTCCTTGATCGATTTTTCAGACATGTTATGTATAGCATAGCTTGCAAAACTTGTCAAGTTTTTTGAGAGAGTTCTTTCAGGAGCCGTATTGGGGAACACGCAGGCCGTATTTCCAAAAATATTTAAGGGCGCTTGTGATGTGGATGCGCGTATATTTGTTCACGAAAATATCAAGAAGTCCCTTTTTTCCGTGGCTTGCCTTTCCGTGATAATGGTAGAATATCGCTCCTGGGTGATATATAACTTTATAGCCTTTTTCCCAAAATCTCCTGCACCAGTCCACGTCTTCAAAGTACATGAAGAACCGGTCATCGAATAATCCGCATTTCGCAAGTGCGGACTTTCGCACCAAGAGCGCAGAACCCATCAGCCAGTCTACGGGGAATGCTTCTGTGGCCGAGGATGCGTTTATATCGGCATAACTGAATCTGGAGATATCGCGTTTTCCCCACGATGTTTTTCCAAAGACCGTGCGCCGGCAGAGTAGCGTGAGCGGCTTATAGAAACGGAAGAACGACTGTTGCAGCGAGCCATTAAGATTGAGTAACTTGGGTCCGGCCATGCCGCATGCCGCGTTCTGCTGCATATAGGTCATTAGCGTCTCTACGGACGCTTTGCGAGGAATGATGATATCCGCGTTGATGATAAGAAGATACTCTCCCCGGGATTTTACAATGCCTTCATTTACGAGTTTGGCAAAACCGATATTTTCTGCTTCGGGAAGATAGGAAACATCGGGAAAGTCTTCGCGCATCAGATCTTTTGTATCTTCCAAGGCTTCCCCGTCGCGCACGATGATCTCATGCGGGATAGTCCCCATATTTTTTTTAATGGAGCTTATGCAAAGTTTGAGAAGGTCGGGCGTGCGGTAGTGATTGATGATGATGGACAGCATGAGCCAATCACGAATGTACAGATATACACGAATCTACAGATTCACGAATATTCGTGAATTCGCGTTATTCGTGTGACATTCGCATCATTCGCGATCTTAAACAAACCATCTTGCCATTTCTTTTGTCGTGGCGCTCCGACGCTTCATGATCATTCTCCGTTTTTTGAGCATTCTGGAGAGCAGGAGGAAAATATCGCCGATGGCTTTCCATGTAAAACGCTCGAAAAACAAAATGTAGAACCAGGAAGCAAATTCCTTGGGGATCCAGCGGAGCATGTCGCGGAAAAGCAAATATGGCAATTCATTTTTCAATTGCATGAGACGCTGGTTTTTAAATGCATGATACTTGGCAAATCGTGAGAGTTTTCTTCGTTCACCAAGAATTTTGAAATATGAAGTTGCTGCGCTCTCACCCGAACCCCTTTGGTGATAACCAATGGCACCGGGCACATAGAGAGTTTTCCAGCCTGCAAGGCGTAATCTCCACGCAATATCGACATCTTCTTTATAGGCAAAAAAATCTTCATCAAGATACTCGCAGCGCGCTCCAAGACATATTTTTACGTCTTCAAGTGCGGTCTTGCGGTATAGGGGTGCAGCACCGTCTGCGCCAAAGACCTCCTCTTCGTTTTCGAATTGGCCGATATCCGGCACTCCCTGCCCTCGATTAATAATGCGGCGATTCCGAAACAGCACTAGCCCCGTCGTATCAATGACGGATTTTCGGGTCTTTGCGTCTTTGACCGTCTCCTGAGCCGCCACATCATATCGATACAGCTTACCTTGCATTGCCGCCAGTTTTCTGTCCCGTTCAAAATAAGGGAGTGCGTATGATATGAAATTGTCGTCAAGACCGGCATCGGAATTCAAGAGGAGCACGAGCGAACCCTGCGAGAGCGAGATAAGCTTGTTGTGTCCCTTGGCAAAGCCAAGATTTTCGCTTGATTCAAGAACGTGACATCGGAAGATGCTGCTTTCTTTTCCATGCTCGCGAAGATGCGCGGCACGGAGTCCTGGCAGGCGGTCCCGAAGGTTTTTTAGAATCTGGCGCGTTCCGTCTTGAGAATTGTTGTCCAGCACCAATATTTCTATTGCCGGGTATAGCTGCAACGCGGCCGATTTGACGGCCGCTTCGATGGTTTCTTCGTCGTTATAAGAGAGAATGGATATGGTAACGAGAGGTCTATCGTGCGCCATAAGTATTGCGTGCCCAGGTTGAAGCGTTATATAGCGATTCAAAAGTTCCCGCATCGGACCAGAAGCCCTTAACTTCGCTCCAGGCCATAGTCTTATCCTTAATATAGGCATTATTTACGTCCGTAATCTCAAACTCCCCTCGCGCGGATGGCCTCTGTTCTTTAATGATTGAGAATACCCGCGCATCATAGAAATAAAGACCGGTGACCGCAAAGGATGATTTGGGAATTTTAGGTTTTTCCTCAATGTGCAAAATAGAGTCGTCTTCGTCAAAGTGTGGAACGCCGAACCGTTCGGGATCGGAAACTTTTTTGAAAAATAGGCGCGAGCCATTTTTCTCCCGATCAAACGTGATGCGGGCTTCCGTAAGGGTAGGTTCGGAAGTATCGTTATCGGTAACTATGGTAACGTCTCCCTGGACGTTGAGATCTTCTCCGTCGAATTCCATGCGGTTTGCCAAGAAATCGTCCTCAAAGATATTGTCTCCCAAAATAACTGCGACCTTGCCGCCATCGGCAAAATCTTCTCCAAGTTTCAACGCGTCGGCAATGCCGCCCGCGCCTTTCTGCACGGCATATTCAAGGCGCATGCCGAAATCCTTGCCGTCCTTCAAGAGTTCTAAAAAGTGCCCGCTGAACTCCTCGCCAGTGACCACCAAGGTTTCGGTTATTCCCATGCGCCCGAGCGTTTCCAGGGGATAAAAAATCATCGGTTTATTGTAAACCGGCAGGAGGTGTTTATTCGTAACATTGGTGAGCGGCCGCAGGCGCGTTCCATAGCCCCCGGCAAGAACAATACCTTTCATCCCGTTAGAGACAGGTCGCGGTCGTTCGTAACCGCAATCCCTGATGAAAATGATAATGTATGCTTTATAACAGGACCTCCTACGACTCCGGCTAGCGACCGCGGTCTCTAACGGGATTCGTTCAATAGATATTTATATTCGCAACCCTCTTCTCTCAAACACGAAGTCCTTCGGATTCTCCAGATACCAGCGCACCGTATGTTCAAGGCCCTTTTCAAGCGACATCTGGGGTTTCCAGCCAAGCGCATGGAGTTTTGAAGCGTCCACGCCGTATCTGCGGTCATGCCCGGGTCGGATAATCTCATCGGGAATAGACTTTGTCCGGTAGGCGTGTGTTTTTCCGGTAACCGTGTTGAGCGCCCCCACCACCGCATCAACCATGTCTTTATTCTCCCGTTCGTTTCCTCCCGCAATGTTGTATGCCTGGCCACTCACGCCGTTTTTGAGAGCAAAATATACTGCCCGCACGTTATCGCGCACATAGAGCCAGTCTCTCCGATGTTTGCCGTCTCCGTAAAGCGGTATTTCGGTTCCCTCCAAAACTTTTGCAATAATGGTGGGAATAAGCTTCTCTCTATTTTGGCGCGGACCATAGTTATTCGTACTGCGTGTCATGACAACATCAAGTCCGTAGGTATTATGATAGGATTTGGCAATAATTTCCGCGCAAGTTTTTGAAGCGGCATAGGGGTTCGATGGATTATAGTTGGCATCTTCTTTCGCAAAAATATCAGGAGGCAATGTGCCATAAACCTCATCGGTCGAGATCTGCAGGATGCGGATTTTCTTTTTTGCCGCAAGACGCATCACGTGCGCGGCGCCCAGGATGTTTGCTCGGTAGAACGGGGCAGGACTATCTATGGATTGATCGACCATGGTCTCGGCGGCAAAGCTGACGATAGCATCAATGCCCTCGAGATCTTCCGCTTCAAGGTCGTTGATATCCATTTTGACAAATCGATAGCGCTCATGTTCGATGTTGCGCAGGCGTGAGGCGTAACTTACAAAATCAACACTGACCACGCTATCCTGCGTTTCTTCGAGTACATAATCCACAAATTCGCTTCCGATGAAGCCGAGTCCGCCGGTGACAAGAATGTTCATAAGATGGATGCGATCGGAGTAAATAACCGATGGCCATCATACCACAAACTTCGTAAAACTGCTACTCTATACCATGTGAGCAATAAGCTTCTTATTATTGGTGCAAAAGGAATGCTCGGAAGGGCGCTGACCGGCTCATTTTCAGATTGGGAGCTGGTTTGTTGGGACAAAGAAGAAATAGATATAACGCGAGAAAGCGAGGTACGCAAGAAGATCTCCAAGTTTGTGCCGAGCGTTATCGTCAACGCGGCAGCGTTTACCGATGTAGATGCATGCGAGACGAATCGGGAGCTTGCGCTCGCGGTCAATGGACGCGCGGTGGAATATCTTGCAAAGGCCGCGCGTGAAATTAACGCGACGCTTGTGCATTACAGCACTGACTATGTGTTCGACGGAAAAAATATCAATGGATATGCGGAAGACGACGAACCTCAAAATCCGGTCAATACATACGGAGAGTCAAAGCTGCTTGGCGAACAATCGCTCAAATCCGCATCCGGTTTGCAATACTATCTTATCCGCACTTCGTGGCTTTTTGGAGAACGCGGAAAGAATTTTGTGCGCACCATGCTTGATCTCGGAAGAACTAAAGAGAGATTCTCCGTGGTTAACGACCAGCACGGCAAGCCGACGTATGCAGAGGATCTTGCTCAAGCCACGCGGAAGCTCATCGAAAAGTCATATCCGGCCGGTACGTATCACTTGGTCAATGAACCTGCTACGACATGGTACGATTTTGCCAAAGAAATATTCGATGCTGATGCCGCAAAAAACCCGGGGGCTAACAAACCCGAAATCATTCCCTGCGATTCCTCGGTATTTCCACGGCCAGCAAAACGCCCGCTGTATTCCGCGCTGAAAAATACAAAATTTCCGCTTCTGCGGCCATGGCGGGAAGCTTTAGCGGAGTATCTTAAGGAAATGCCCTAAGGAGAGAGGGCGGATTTGCTTACTTCTTGGGCAAGGCGCTGTGCAATATCATGGAATATCTTCGTCACCGCATGATCCGGAGCGTACAGGGTTAGAGGGATTCCCGCATCTGCGGATTCTCGCACAATACTATCGAGCGGTATGCGTCCCAAAAACGGCACGTTGTATGTTGCGGACATTTTTTCTCCTCCTCCCTGGCCGAATACATCGCCGGCCATATTTTCTATGATGCCAAGAACTTTTACGCCCAGCGTCTTGAACATTTGGAGGGCACGCGAAGCATCCGCGCATGCCACATCTTGCGGCGTGGTGACGATAACGCCTCCCGAAAGAGGCACGGCCTGAAAAAGCGTCAGGTGCACGTCACCGGTTCCCGGAGGCATATCAATCACGAGGTAATCAAGTTCGCCCCAGGTTACTTGTTTTAAGAATTGGCGGACAGCTTTTGAAGCAAGCGGTCCGCGCCAGATGATCGGGATGTCGTCCTTGGCGATGAAGCCGAACGAGACAAGTTTGATGCCGTGTTGCTCGATAGGCACGATTTCCCGTTCCATGTTTATTTCAACGCTGTCGTGTATACCCATCATGGTCGGAATGGAAGGACCATAGATGTCCGCATCGAGAAGACCGACGCGGGCTCCTGTTTGCGCGAGGGCGGAGGCAATGTTGACGCTTGAAGCCGATTTTCCCACGCCTCCCTTGCCCGATGCGATTGCGATAATATTTCTCACGCCTGGGAGAGGAGAGCGTTGAAAAAGCGTGGACATCTGCGGAACGTTCGCGTCGGTGACTAGGTGTACTTCCGTTATACCAGGAACGCTCCGTATGGCCTGTTTAACCTCTTGCTCCAGAGCCCCGCGAAATGGACATGCGGGAGTGGTAAGCACAAGCCGCAACGACACCAGAGACCCTTCTATTACAAGGTCTTGTATCATACCCAAAGTCACCAGATCTTTTTTTAGATCTGGGTCAATTACGGTTTCGAGCGCTTTGAGAACTTCATCCTTCTGGACCACTACCCCATCTTATCATGCCCCTCTTATTGCCGCATCTGATTGGCATGTCTCGTAAAGATCCGAAGTCTTGGGATACCGGTCTCTACCCAAAGGAATCAGCCTTAAAGGGGTGTGCCCCCACGACTAATTCTCGGCTCATGCCGTAAAGTGGCATGCTGATAGCCAAAAATATTGGGGATATGTCCTATAAAATAAGCGTTTTCTTCTAGACGCTTTTCATTTTACCCTGCCGAGAATTAGTGTGGGGGTGTGTATAACCCGACAGCGTCATATTACGCTTACATGATATAATTAAGCGTGATACGCTCGCTTAAATCATGGAACATCCGTCCTCTAAAGCTCTTGTTACTACCGGCGTTGCCCTGCAACTCGGGTTTAGTATTGCGCTTCCGCTCGTTTTCTTCATAGGAGTAGGCATCTGGCTCGATAAAAGATTCAGTCTCATGCCACTTTTTACCATTAGTGGAGTGATTTTAGCGTTTGCGGTAAGTATTTTGCAGATTTACCAGGTGATTAAAAGCACACAAATCAACAGTCAACAGATAACAAAGAACAAATAACAATATTTTGCTATTTGCTATTTGCTATTTGCTATTTACTTACGCTTCAAATCGGTTTACATCAAGAATACATCGCGCGGATAGGCTCTTTTTATATTTCGAACTCTTTTTTTACGACAATACTAGTCTCCCTGCTCATTGTCCTTGCTTCAATTTTTCTTTCCAGGACTCTTACGGGCGTTTTCGGCAGAGGGAGACTGCAGCGCCTTGGGGAAATAATCTACGAGCCTATATGGAAATTCATTCGCACCGTGCTTGAGAACGATAAGGCGGCCGAGTTCGTGTTTCCCTATATAGCGACATTTTTCGTATTCATACTTATCTCTAATTTTGTAGAGATTTTACCCGGATTTTTAGGATCATTCGGCATTAGACACGAGCATGGTGAGCTTATCCCGCTTCTCCGTTCGCCATCCACGGATCTCAATGTTACCTTGGCGCTCGCGCTTGTTTCGGTTGGCATCACGCAACTGATCGCAGTTCGCTTTCTCGGGTTTAAGAAATACATCTCGAAGTTCATTAATTTCAGATCTCCGCTTAAAGCGTTCCTGGGTTTTTTTGAAGCTGTTGGTGAAATTTCAAAAGTTCTTTCCTTCTCGTTCCGTCTTTTCGGCAATATGTTTGCCGGGAGCGTTCTGCTTATCGTCATTGGGTTTCTTGTTCCCTATATCATTCCTTTGCCGTTCATGTTTCTTGAGCTCTTTGTGGGTTTAGTGCAGGCACTCATCTTCTCGATGTTAACGCTCATGTTTATTAAAGCAGCATTAACACACTAGGTTATTGGCTGATTAGCTGATTAGCTTCTTAGGGAAGCGGGAAACGCATCAAACCTAATAAGTTAAGAACCTAAAAAGCTGTTCTATATGTCTATTGAAGTAGCCAAAGTTTTTGCCGCCGGATTTACCATCGCATTCGGTGTTATATTTCCTGCACTTGCCATTGGACTTATTGGCCGGGAAGCTATGCGGGGAATCTCACGTAATCCCGACGCCTCCGATAAAATTCAGCTTACGGCCTTATTGCTTGTCGCATTCGCCGAAGCGTTGGGTATCTATACGCTGGTTGTGGCGCTGATAATCAAGTTCGTATAAGAAAATCACGAATGATGCGAATTCTACGCGAATAACGC
Source organism: bacterium (assembly GCA_030649025.1). Lineage (NCBI taxonomy): Bacteria > bacterium. The sequence continues at coordinate 14,215 of JAUSGO010000009.1, forward strand.
GAATTCACGAATGAAGGAAGTTATGTACATTCGCGAATCTGTACATTCGTGTACCATCTGTAAATTCGTGATCCTGTATCTGTGGAATTTTTAGGAAAAATCGGCATAGAGCCAAAGCTCGTTTTTGCCCAGATTATAAATTTTTTGGTGCTGGTTTTTATTTTACGCTTCATCGTTTATAAACCGATACTAGCTATCTTCAAAAAACGCTCGGAGCTTGTCAAAAAACTGGAACAGGATTTAACTGATATCGAAAAAAAGAAAAAAGAAGCCGAGGCGACATACCAAGCAAAAATCCTTGACGGCCAATCTCGGGCCGATGAGATTATTCGCAAAGGGCGGAGAACCGCAGAGATTTTTGGCGAGGACACTAGCGAAAAGAACCGGGAGTATCTGGATCAGACGTTGAAGGAAACGAAGGAGCGGATCGAAGGAGCAAAAAGCGAGCTCGCGAAACTCAGCCGCCAGACCTCACGAGACGAGGCGTCAAGGCTGACAATGCGATTTCTTACCGAGAAGTTGCAGCGGGAGCTTCATGAAAAACTTGTCGGAGACGCTTTGCGCAATCTTGAGGAGTTGGGAGGCCGTGAGGAGGACATCGCGTTTAAAGGAACGGTCACCGTGCTTACGGCATTCGCATTGCCTCGCGGCATTCTTAACCAATGCAAACACTTACTCCAGCAAAAGTTTGGCAAGAAGATCGTATGCGTTATTGAGATAGAGCCCGGTCTTAAGGCGGGTCTTATTATCCGATGGGGAGGTTATGAACTCGATGGTTCGCTTCATGGCCAATTGTCGCAATTACAAAAGATCTGATCACATCCAAATGGTTTTTACTCTTATATGCAAGTCGAACAAATCGGCGTTATCAAAGAAATTCGAGACGGCATCGCGCTTATTGAAGGGTTGCCCGAGATCATGGCAGAAGAGTACCTGACCTTCCGGCCCGTTTCTCGTGAGAGTTTCTCGGATGTGCTGGGCGGAATGGCGCTTGGCTTTGACGAACAAGTCGTCAAAGCTATTATTTTCGGCGATTATACAAAACTGAAACGCGGGGATGAAGTGCGCGCATCAGGACACATCCTGCAGATACCTGTTGGTGAGGCATTTCTTGGAAGAGTAGTGGATCCTCTGGGAAAAGCCTTAGACGGTAAAACGCCCATAGCGGACGTTCTTGACTTCTCTCCAATAGAGCGCGATGCCCATGGCATTGTGGAACGCGATCCGGTGGAGGAGTCAATGCTCACCGGCATCAAGGTTATTGACGCGCTTATCCCGGTAGGCCGCGGACAGCGCGAACTTATTATCGGTGATCGTAAAATAGGAAAAACCTCCATAGCCTTGGACGCAATCATCAGCCAAAAACAGCAGACCGGAAAAAAGAAGCAGGTTGTTTGCATCTACTGTTCCGTGGGGCAAAAAAAAGTTGAGGCGGCCCATGTATTCGATATTCTGCGCAAACAGGGAGCCATGCATTACAGCATCGGCGTGGTCGCAACCGCTTCCGATCCCACGAGCCTTCAGTATATTGCTCCATACTCGGCAATAACGCTTGCCGAATATTTTCGTGACAAAGGGGAGGACGTATTGGTCGTCTTTGACGACCTTACCAAACATGCGTGGAGCTGGCGGGAGTTATCCTCGCTTCTCGAGCGCATTCCCGGACGCGAAGGATATCCCGGAGATATTTTTTTCCTGCACTCACGATTGCTTGAACGGGCGGGAAGAAGGCGCAAAGATCTTGGCGGAGGCTCTATTACCGCGCTTCCCATCGTGCAGACCCAGGAAGGAGAAATATCGGGTTACATCCCCACCAATGTTATTTCTATTACCGATGGACAAATATATCTTGAGCCGGAACTTTTCCGCAACGGCGTGCGTCCGGCAATCAATGTGGGGCTTTCGGTTTCTCGCGTGGGATCCAGAGCCCAGCCTCCGGTGTTGCGCGATGTTTCAAAAGGTATGCGTCTGAAACTCGCCCAATATCAGGAACTGGTGCGCTTCGGTGGGCTTGAAACAAAGCTTGAAAAAGAGACCGCACGAGCTCTGGAAGAAGGAAAAATGCTGATGGAGGTTCTGGCGCAACGCGAACGGCGTCCCTTAACGCTTGAGAAAGAGGTGTTGTTACTTTTGGGAACGACGGAAGGGCTGTTCAAGAAATATGCGGGCAAGCCCCTTGCGTCATGGGAAAATGATTTTTTTGTCTTCCTTGATTCACATCATAAAGAACTTGCCTCGAAAATTTGGAAGGCCGAGAAATTGACCGAAGAACTGAAAAAAGAGTTGATTGGCATCATTCAGGAATTCACCGGGAAATAGCGTATCGAGGCATGTCCATCTCTCTCAAAAAACTCAAAAAAGAGCGCGAACAGACGCAAGTTCTGCACGATGTCGGAGAAACCATACAGCGCATCACGGCAATTCATCGCGTGCGCATTGAGAGGCAGCATGAGCGAGTTAAGGAATTCCGTGAATCACTCCTTCGGTTTTCGGAAGATGGACTTCCGCTTCGTATCGTATATCCGCAAATTCCCAAAGCCCTACAAAAACCTCTTCTCATGGTCATCGGGCCGGAGAAGGGACTCGTGGGCGACCTGCATCGGGAGCTTGCCAGCGCCCTCGATAAACGCATGGCCTGGCGCTCCTATCAAAAAGTGCTGGTTGCCGGAAGCCGGCTTTGCGGCTTTTTAAAATCAACGGGAGACCTTGAGTTTTCTGCGTATCCGGCATTGTCGGACAGGCCGACGCGGGAAGAGCTTTTGGAGCACGTGAAGGCCATTCTTGAAGGAAGGCGCAAGGGCGAGTGGAACATGGTAGAATTACTGTATCCAAAATATGACAGCATCACCTCCTATCATATTGAGGAAAAGACGATTTTGCCTTTTGAGATCCGGCCGGATTTTCAAAAACAGGCTCTTGCCGGGCGTACCTACTTCATAGAGCCTTCCTTCGACCGCATCATTACAAGGCTTGAAGAGATGCTGTATCAGGCCCAGCTATACGAAATGTTTCTTGAAGCGCGCTATGTGGAACTTTCCCAGCGACTTTTGGCCTCAACCCGCGCCACCGAAAACGCCAAACGCATATTAAAAACCTTGCGGCGCAAATATCTGCGGGAAGTGCGGAGCCGCACGACCAGAAGCATTAATGAAATATTCACCGGCCGAAAAGCATATGAAGTAAAAAGCGGGAAAAGTACGGTCGCATTGGAGTGGGTGGTATAAAACAGGGCAATTCTCAATTTTACAATTTATAATTTTCAAAGAATTTTCAATATTCAATGATTCAAACAAATCCGGCTCCATGCTTGTTTGGAAATTGAAAACTGAAAATTGAAAATTTTATGCAGAGAGGTTTTCTTCCTATCTGGGTATTGGTTGTAATTGTTATTGCCGCCTTAGGCGGTGGCGTTGTGATATATAAGACAATATCTCCTTCAAAACCCATACCATCACACTCCCCAACCCCGACTGCGACCATTGAAACGACACAAGCGCCATCTCAGATTATTGAGGGGCAGAAAGGAACAATAACATCCCCGGTTCAAAACACTCCCGAGCCTACCGCAATACCTCAAATCACCGCGACCCCCATCTCCACGCCAAAACCTACTGCATCGTCCACACCAAAGCCATCGGCTTCGGCGACACCATCTCCAAGCATCACTCTCTCGCCAACCCCAGTGCCATCCTGCACTCCTCCGCCGTGCGCTGCCCCTCCGCAAGGATGTTCTTATGCCGGCGGCACTTCCTGCTCTTGCGGAACGCTCGTTTGCCCAACTCCCACTCCGACCCCATCCCCAACACCTGTGCCAACCAACCAACCGACCGCGAAAGTCTTGTATAAAAAACCGGACGTTTTCACCTTTTCTCCAAAAGATCTTACGGTGGTTTTGGGAACAGTAGTGACATTCGAGAACGTGACCACACAGGATGTATGGGTCGGTTCAAACCCTCATCCAACGCATACGGATTTGCCGGGATTTGATTCAGGGATTTTGGAACCGGGCCAGTCGTTCACTTTCACCTTCAATACGTTAAATGCCGCAGGATGGGGATATCATAATCATCTCAACCCGGGAATAGGCGGGACCATCCATGTCGTAGAGCACTTCTGAAGTTTTGTCTAAAATTTGAATAGGTAAATTTTAGGAACAAAACGAAACCCCGCACTAAGCTTAACGAGTTACTTCGCAGAGTAAAACGAAAGCCGTAGATGCTACCACGAGGCACTCCTCTTGATAGAGAACATACTCGACGAGCTTTAGTGCGTGGGTAATTACAGTAATCTATGGAAACCGCAGAAACAATGCAAATCGGAAAGATCGTCCGCATTTCGGGAGCGGTGGTTGATATTCGTTTTCCGGAAAAAGAGCAAGCGCCGTCTATCAAAACGGCGTGTATCGCCCGCGACATAGACAATCAAAAAATCGTACTGGAGGTTATGCAGCATCTTAGCGACGGTTCGGTCCGGACCATTGCGCTGGGGAACACCAATAAACTCCGAAGAAATCAGGATGCGCAGAATCTCGGGATACCCATAACCATACCGGTCGGGAAAAAACTTCTCGGACGACTTATTAACGTGGTAGGAGATCCCATTGACAACTTGGGAGAATTAAAAACGACCCAATCGCGCGCCATCCATCAAGAACCGCCGCAGTTGTATGAGGAGCGGACGCACTATCAGATTCTAGAAACGGGTCTTAAAGCCATTGATCTTTTCACTCCGTTCGTAAAAGGCGGCAAGATCGGATTTTTTGGAGGCGCGGGTGTTGGAAAAACAGTGCTGGTCACGGAACTTATCAATAATCTGGCAACGAAACACAAGGGCGTATCGCTTTTTGCCGGAGTAGGGGAACGCATTCGCGAAGGGAACGAATTATATCTTGAACTTCAGCGCCTCAAGATGCTTGATAGGATCGGCCTATGCTTCGGTCAGATGAATGAGCCTCCCGGAACACGATTTCGCATCGGGCTTACGGGGGTCACCATGGGGGAGGCATTCAGGGAAGAGGGTAATGACGTGCTCTTATTTATAGATAATATCTACCGTTTCGTGCTTGCGGGCATGGAAACGTCTTCTCTTTTGGGACACATACCTTCGGAGGGAGGATATCAGGCGACATTGTCGAGCGAGATGGGCGAATTACAAGACCGCATTACCTCCACACTTCAGGGTTCGCTCACTTCCGTACAGGCCATTTATGTTCCGGCGGACGACTTCACGGATCCAGGAATCACCGCAACCTTTCCACATCTTGATTCGGTGGTAATTCTCTCTCGGGAAGTCGCCGAGGAGGGAAGGTATCCGGCCATTAATCTGTTAGCTTCGTCCTCTTCGCTCATTGCCGAGGAGATTGTCGGCCGCAGACATTATGATGTGGTGACCAAAGCCCTTCGGACACTCCAGCACTACGAGGAATTGAAGCATATCATTGCCATTCTTGGGCGGGAGGAACTTTCCGAGGAGGATAAAAAAGTCGTGGATCGCGCACGGAAACTGCAGAAGTTTCTGACACAACCCTTCTTCACCACCGAGCAATTTACAGGAAAACCGGGAGCGTATGTCCCACTTAAGGACACGCTTGATGGCGTTGAAGCGATCTTGAACGGAAATGTAGACGCGGTGCCGGAAGTGAATTTTTACATGGTCGGCGATATCACAGAAGTTTCCAGGAAATAATGTCTACGTATGCTTTCTCTTCTTCTCATCACCCCCGACACGAAGCAAGAGCTTGACGATATCCGATCCGTCAATTGTACGGTGGCTGGCGGGCCTGTAAAAATCCTTCCGCACCATGCGCCCATGGTTGCAACGCTGAAGCCAGGAAAACTATATGCCGTCAAAGCCGATGGCATCAAGTCATACGATATTCTCTCCCCTGGGCTTTTGAAGGTTCAGGATGACCTTGTAACCGTTGTCTCTTAAAATAATTCTCCATGAACGGAAGATCGTGGGCGCTTATTATCACTCTTGCAATATTGAGTATGTCCGCGCTCATCCCTTTTTTGGTGAATCGTGAGTTTCGCGGTCTTTTCTGCGAATCATTCAGCGATATAAATAATTTTCCGTACAGAAACAGCGTCTGTTCTGCTCTTCAGAAAGTCCGTCTTTGCAAGGGTGTCTTTTCTGAAGAGATATTCTCCTGTGCCATATATCTTAAATGAGGCCCCGAACATATGCCGGATAGTATAGTAAAAATTTTTATATTTTTTGCTGTTGGGGTCGGTATGGCCGTTTCCCCGATCGTATTGTCTTTTTTGCTGTGGCGCAGTAAAAACAGAGCAGATAGCAGTAAGCAAATAACAAATTTTTCAAAAGAGCTCGAACCGTACGAATCAGGCATGCCTGCAGAAGGTCTCGGCAGGGGAGTGGGATTCGAGTATTTTATCTACGCCATTCTTTTTTTGTTATTTGATGTTATCGCGATACTTGCATTCTTAGGAGTTCTGGCTTTGCACGAAAGCCGTTCCGAATACCTATGGCCGTTTTTCATGCTTCTTTGCCTTTCTCTGTTTATCATTGTGTACGGGGTTAAGAAACGCGAATATCTGAAAATATAAAAATATTTTGAAGTATGCTGACCCACGTTATCCTCGATAAAGCATCCCGCATTCTCAACGAATGGCTCGATCGCCCCCTTGATTGGGCGCAAAAAAAATCCCTATGGCCGCAGGTATTCGGCATTGCCTGTTGTTCCTTGGAAATGATGGATTTTGGCGCGTCCCGCACCGACGCGGACCGTCATGGCATTTTTTTTAGGGCCACGCCGCGGCAATGCGATGTGCTTATCGTCCCCGGAGGACCGGTGACGCTTAAAATGGCGGACGTTGTTCGCACCATCTACCAACAGATGCCCGAGCCCCGTTATGTGGTTGCGATGGGAGCCTGCACCATCTCTGGGGGTCTTTTTCGTGGGTCCTACAACATCATAGACCGTCTCGACGAGATTGTTCCGGTAGATGTCTACATTCCCGGGTGTCCTCCGCGCCCGGAAGCCATTATGCACGCGATGCTGAAATTACAGGAGAAAATAGCCGTTGAGGGAAGATAATATGTATACGCTGACGCGCGAAAAAACACAAAAAGTCCAAAGCGCAATGCAGGCAATGACGTTTGCGGAATATATGTACCGCGCTCTTTATGCGCCAGGAACTGGCTACTACACATCCGGCAAAACGCGTATCGGAAGAACAGGCGACTACACCACTGCAAGCGAGATTCCGGCCTTTGGTGAATGCATTGCTCGATGGATTTGGAGGCGCAAGAAGGAAATGGGAAAATCGGAAGATTTTACTATTGTGGAACTTGGCGCAGGAGATGGCTCGCTTGCGCGGACCATTCTTGAATATTTCGGCAAAGAATATGAATGGAGTCCCCGCTATATCGCAGTTGATGTTCGTCCGCATAGCAAGGAACCGGGTATCAGATGGATGACTTCGCAAGAATTCAAAAAAGAGTTTGGAGCAGATAAACAACTAACAGGAGTCGTCATCTCAAACGAATTTTTTGATGCACTTCCTGTACACCGCATTATTCAAAAGGATAGAGAACTGCAAGAGATATACGTCCAGAGCGGCCAAGAATATGCCGAAAATATCTCGGACGAGTGCATTGCCTCACACTGGGATAGCTATGGCGCGGACTTACTTGAAGGGCAGCAGGCTGAAGTTAGCCTTGAGGCCCTGGTATGGATGGAGAAGATCGCGCAGATGCTCCGCCGGGGTTTTGTGCTTAGCATCGATTATGGCGATACTGCGGAACGGCTTTATGCGCCATATCGGTCGGGGGGAACGGTCATGGGATATCATAATCATATGACAACCGATTCAGTGTATGACCGTGTTGGCGAGCAAGACATCACGGCGCACGTGAATTTTACCGCACTTATAAATTATGGGGAGAAATTTGGCCTAGAAAAATTATCCTTCACCACACAAGCTGAATTTTTATTGGAGAATGGCATTATGAATACCGCATCCAAGGAAGATTCGCTTGAAGCCCTGAATAGCCGTCAGGCCATGAAGCGACTTCTTTTGCCCGGAGGATTTGGAGAAGAGTTTAAGGTATTAGTGCAGAAAAAAATATAATGGACCTGTTTCAGCTTACAAAAGAACAATTACTTCAAAAAGCTACCGAGCTCAAAAGTTCTGGGTGGCTTCTCATGCTTCTCTCCGGCGTAGATCGTCAAGATAAGTTCCAGGCCGTGTACCACTTCCATAAGCATGGCGCTCCGGATTTGCTGCAGCTTACAGTAGACCTCCCCAAGGAAAATCCTGCTATTGCATCCCTCGCGTCGCTCTTTCCGCTTGCCGACTGGATGGAACGGGAGACCTATGACCTTTTTGGTATTCGCTTTGACGGACACCCGAATCTAAAACGCCTTTTCTTGCCGGATAATTTCGAGGGATATCCCTTGCGCAAGGATTTTATCGCGTACAAGCGTCTTCTTCCCGGAGGCTAAAACTTCACGTGCTTGCATATGGAACACGATGTCATAAATTTTACGGAATGCGTGCCCATGCAACGGGGTGATTTTCTTGTTGCCGGAAAAAATGGCGATCACTGCCAGGGATTTGTGGGCAACGTGGGAAACTACACGCAACTCTGTAATATACCCCGCAGAGTTGGCGAGGTGCAGGTTCATCAAATTCAACGATACTGCCGCGACCTTGCCATTCCTACCTATCTTCACGAGCTTGCCTCTCCATCATTTCCTATAGCCGTATTTTCTACCATTGTGTTGTACTTTTTTCTGCGATATCTCGTGCGCAAAGCATCTGCGCCAAAAATAAATTTGAAGGAGAATGATTTGTACAAAGAGCCATCAAAGCGCGACCTTCGCTTCCCCAGACCCTAAGACGTTAAATATGTCTTCAGAAATAAATTTCGGCCCCCAACATCCTTCCACGCACGGCGTATTAAACCTTAAGACGGTCATTGAAGGTGATACGGTAATTTCCATCGAGCCGAATCTCGGCTTTTTGCACCGTGGCGTGGAAAAACTTGCCGAGGAACGGCGCTATATCCAGTTTTTGCCGACCATTGAAAAGACCGATTATGTTGCAGCGTTCTCCTGGGATAATCTCTACATGACCGTTCTGGAGGATGCGCTCAAAATAGAAGTCCCTCCGCGTGCCCAATACATCCGCACCATACTGCTTGAGATGCAGCGCATTATGTCGCATTTGGTATGGCTTGCAGCATTCGGGCAGGACTTAGGCCAGCCCACGGTGTTCCTTTGGTCCTTTCGTGAACGCGAGCCCTACGTTGAGCTTTTCGAGGAGCTCTCCGGAGGGCGGCTCCACTACTATTATGGACGTGTTGGGGGCATAAAACGAGATTTTTTGCCAGATTCTGCCGAGAAATTATTGAAACATCTTGAGGGCTTCGAATCGCGCCTGAAAGAGATCGAAGGGCTCACTGTGGATAATATTATATTCCAAAAACGTACAAAGGACGTCGGTACGCTTACGAAAGAAAAAGCCATTGAGCTAGGAGCTACGGGACCTATGCTTCGCGCATCGGGAGTTACACACGATCTTCGCAAAGTTGCGCCATATCTTAACTATAAAGATGTTACATTCGATGTGCCGGTGGCTTCGGAGGGAGACTGCTGGGCGCGCACGAAGGTGCGCATTGAAGAAATGCGTCAAAGCGCCAGCATTATCCGTCAGCTGCTCGCAAAACTTCCCGAAGGCGATATCGTCGCGGGTCCTTTTCTTGAAGATAGGACAGGTAATCAAATGCTTAAGGCCTACACGATGCGTCTTCCGGCAGGGGAGTGCTTTGCGCGTCAAGAATTGCCGAGGGGCGAAGGGGCTATCTATCTCATCT
>JAUSGO010000010.1 GCA_030649025.1 bacterium
AACAAACAATAAAAACTACTTTCTCTTTTTCTTCAGTTGCGGCGGAACATCCTGCCCTTCCTCTATAATCCCAGCTTTCAAAAGCTTGTGCCGAAGCGCCCGAATCTCAAGTCTCCGGAGAGCCGACTTCTTTTTTTTAAACGAAGACGCGGGCCGCTTGTGATAGCGCACTTTTCGAGCTTCTTTTAAAAGCCCTGCCTGCTGGGCTTTTCGCGTAAAACGCCTCAGAAGGCCGGCAATGCTTTCTTTTTCCCTTCGTGAAACTTCAACCATACAATGCGAGATCAAAAATCAAATCTCAAAAATCAAAATTTAGGAATATCATGAAGGTTTTTCTAGTAAGAAAAACCTTCACTCCTTAATTTTGCATTTTGACTTTTACATTTTGATTTTACCTATAATTCTTCTCCTTTCCGTCCTATCTTTGTACCACCCAGCACGTGCAAATGCAAGTGACCGATGACCTGTCCCCCATCTTCTCCGCAATTGAGAATGAGACGATAGCCTCTTTGATAAACACCGGTTTTCTTCGCCACTTCCTTTGCGGCGATCAGGAGATTCCCCAAAAGCGTCACATCTGTTTCGCCGGCGTCATTTAACGAAGAGATGTGTTTCTTGGGAATCACCAGCACATGTACGGGGGCCGCGGGATGCAGATCCTTGAAGGCGACCAAATACTCATTCTCAAGGACACATTCCCTGGAAATCTCTCCGTTGGCAATTTTGCAGAATACGCAGTCCGACATGATTATGCTCGGTGGCTTGAAGCCGTATCGTCTAAAGTTTTAGCAAACCGTTTTTGCAATTCGTGAATGAGTTTTGTAAGAGGAACGGTTTCTTGTATGCCGCTTGCCATGTCCCGTATGATAACGGTTTCGTCGAGGGCTTCTTTTTGTCCCACAATCAGCGATATGCCGGCATCTTCGCGGTTGGCAACCTTGAGTTGCGATTTAATACTATTGCGCCCGAATGACTCAACGACCCGAATGCCGGCTTTGCGGAGTTTTTCAAAAAGCTTCAAGCTTTTTTTGCGTCCCAATTCTCCCAATTGAGCCAGAAATACCGTTGGAGAAAATGGATCTTTTGCGATAGATGCTTGGATCTTCGTTAATTCCTCGACAACGCGTTCAATCCCGGCAGAAAACCCGACCGCGGGAGCCGATTTGTCTCCCAATATTTCCACTAAATTATCGTATCTTCCTCCGCCGCCGAGCGCCCAACCGGGCCTATCTTCCGGCCAAACTTCAAAAACGGTCTTGGTATAGTAATCCAGCCCCCGCACCAGCCTTGCATTCATACGATACGGCACGTCAATCTCGTCCAAATATTCAAGCACTTCCTTAAAATGGCCATGACACTCCTCACATAAGTGATCCACCGTCTGAGGAGCTTTCTCCGCAATCTCCTTGCATTTTTCCTTGTCGCATTCAAATATCCGCAGAGGGCTTTCTTTCAGCCGTCTTTTGCAGTCCGGGCATAATTTCCGCGCGTCCGGCCGGAAATAATTGACAAGAGCCGCGCGATACTCCGGACGGCATGTTTTACAGCCCAAAGAATTTATCTCAACGGTATACGCCGTAATGCCCAATTCCTTCAGCACTGCCGTAAAAAGCTGTATGAGCTGGGCGTCCAGAACCGCATTTATTTCCCCAATAATCTCTGCGCCGAACTGATGAAATTGCCGATACCTTCCGGCCTGCTGCCGTTCGTAGCGGAACATCGGCCCCCAATACCAGAGTTTTAGGGGCTGAGGTAAGTTGAACATGCCGTTTTCATAGTAGGCGCGCGCAATGCCCGCGGTGTTCTCTGGGCGAAGCGTTACTGAATCGCCGCCCTTGGTTCGGAAAGTATACATTTGTTTTTGCACAACATCCGTTGACTTACCTACGGCGCGGATAAAAAGTTCCGTATCTTCCAGAATGGGCGTCTCAATGCCCTCAAAACCGTATGCGTCGGCTACGCTCAAAAAAAGAGACCTGATTCGCTCCATAAAGCGCATCTCCTGGGGAAGAACGTCACGCGTGCCCTTTACTGACTGTAGAGGTGCGGCGCTTTTTTTGGCGACTGCGGGTTTTTCAAGCTTTATTTTTTTAATACCTTTTGACATACTCGGTACTACGATCCGATGCGAATTTTTAACTCTGCTGGACTTCGCTTCGATATAATAAAAAATAAGAAGTGGGGCGGCCAGAGGAAGCAAAACCCCATGTTATGTCGCGACGTGTGGCACGTGGTTGTTGTGCCGAACACGGATGATAGCCATTATAAAGCTATAAGCAAAAAGTGTCAAAATTCGTTAGCTCGCCAACTCCTCTTTTATGATTGACGGCCAAGCTTATTTGACGAGAATTCTTCGCTGGTATATACTATCCTTAGTGTTTCTGGAATGCTTCTGGGCCACAAACGGCCTCTTTTTTTATGGGTCCCGTTAGAGACCGCGGTCGCTAATATGGGAATGACCATAAAGCAAGACTAAGATTATTTAATAATGTTAATCACGCGGGTCGCTTAATTTAAGTGCGACCTGTCTCTAACGGGATGGATATACGTAATATTGCTATTATCGCCCATGTTGACCACGGCAAGACCACGCTGACCGACGCACTTTTGCGTCAGACCGGGGTTGCCGCCGAGGGCGTTTCTATGGATTCAAACGCTTTAGAGCTCGAGCGCGGGATTACCATTTACTCAAAAAATGCGGCGATATTCTATAAAGATACAAAAATAAACATCGTGGATACGCCGGGGCACGCCGACTTCGGGAGCGAGGTAGAACGGGTGCTGCGCTCCATCGATTCGGTACTTCTTGTGGTAGATGCACAGGAGGGGCCCATGCCCCAGACGCGTTTTGTGCTGAAAAAATCCCTTGAACTTGGCCTACGGCCCATCGTCGTCATAAACAAAATAGATAAGCCTGCGGCCGACCCTGCGCGCACGGAAGAGCAGGTGCTTGAACTTTTTTTGGAACTCGGCGCAAGCAATGTGCAGGCGGATTTTCCTGTCGTCTTCTCCGTAGGGCGGGAGGGTATCGCCAAGGCGCGTCTTACGGATAAATCTGAAAACCTCACGCCATTGCTTGAGACCGTACTTTCCCATGTGCCCGTTGCTTCCAATACTTCTCCCGACACGCCCCTTCGCCTGCAGCCATTCAACCTTGGTTATGATAATTTTATGGGCCGGCTTGCCATAGGCCGCGTATACGAAGGAAGAGTTGTGCCCGGGCAAAACGTTTTTGTGAAAAAGCCGTCGGGAGAAACTCGGCAGGGAAAAATAAACAAAGTTTTCACTTTCAGGGGCCTAGAGCGGATAGAGAGCTCCGAGGCGCTGGCAGGAGATATCGTACTTGTTTCTGGTCTTCCGGATATTGACATAGGAGAGACCGTAACCACAGATGGGGAAGCGTCTCCGCTTCCGGGCATTGCTGTGGATGAGCCGACTATTGCCCTTAATTTTCTCATAAACAATTCGCCGTTTGCCGGACGCGATGGAACGTATGTGACATCCCGGCAAATTCGGGAGAGACTTGAGCGGGAGCTAGAAGTAAATGTGGGACTTCGTATTATTTTTGAAGCCTCCGACAGTTTCCGCGTATTTGGACGTGGGGAACTGCACATCGCCATTCTGCTGGAAAACATGCGCCGTGAAGGCTATGAATTGCAGGTTTCCCAGCCGCAGGTCATTATACGAGAAGAGAACGGTGTGAAAACCGAGCCGTTTGAAGAGGTTATTGTGGATACGCCGAGCAAATACCAGGGCGCCATCATCGAACGCCTTGGCACGCGTGGATTTACGCTCGGAGACCTGCGTGCTCACGGAGATATCATACGGCTTTCTTTTACCGGTCCCACCCGCGGGCTCTTGGGATATCGAAATCAATTCATCATAGACACGAAGGGTGAGGGCATTCTTTCTTCGCGCGTTGTCGGCTTTCGGCCGCATGTGGGCGATATGCGCAACCGCACGGTAGGGTCCATGGTATCCATGGCGAGCGGGAAAGCGCTTGGTTTCTCGCTTTGGAACTTACAGGATAGGGGCACGCTGTACATAGGGCCCAGCACAGAAGTTTACGAGGGCATGGTCATCGGCAACGTTACCAAGGGAAACGATCTGGCCGTGAACCCCACAAAGGGAAAACAGCTTACCAACATGCGCGCATCGGGGTCGGACGAAGCCATAGACCTTACTCCACCATTCACGCTTTCCATTGAACGCGGGCTTGAAATTATGGCTGAAGACGAATATCTTGAGATAACTCCGATAAGCGTTCGCCTGCGCAAACAATATCTTACGGCGAACGAGCGCTCTAAACATAAGTAAAAATATGCAAACTCCTCCGCAACCTCCTTCGACATTCTATGGCCTGGGCATCGCGCCCCGGCTGCTCGATGTCCTGGATAAATTAAAATTTACAACACCAACACCCATCCAGCAAAAAGCTATTCCCATCGCCATCGAGGGACAAGACCTCATCGGTATTGCGCAGACGGGAACTGGAAAAACTCTGGCATTCGGCATTCCCATGATACAGCGCCTTGCCCAGGTGAAGGGAAAGGGTCTGATCATCTTGCCAACCCGGGAGCTGGCGCTGCAAGTAGATGAGGTGCTTCATTCCATCGGCCGGTCCATTAATTTGCGTACAGCCGTGCTTATTGGAGGCGCTTCCATGAAACTGCAGATAGACGCACTACGTAAAAATCCGCACGTACTGGTGGCGACACCCGGCCGCATTAACGACCATCTCGAACAAAGAAATCTGACTTTGGGCGACGTGCGGATATTGGTGCTGGACGAAGCCGACCGCATGCTTGATATGGGCTTTTTGCCGCAGCTTCGGCGGATACTACAGCTGGTGCCGCGCGAGAGGCAGACGATGCTGTTCTCCGCAACGATGCCCGCCGATATCGTCCGTATCGCCTCCTCCTACATGCGCACGCCGGTCCGCACCGAGATAGCGCGTCCGGGAACCGCGGCAGAAAAAGTTGCGCACGAACTTTTCATCGTGGAAAAGCATGACAAAATAAGACTTCTTGAAAAATTGCTTAACGAATATCGCGGGACGGTTCTGGTATTCTCTCGGACAAAATTCGGCGCAAAGAAAATATGTAGCGTCCTTAGGCATATAGGCGTTGCCGCCTCGGAGATCCACTCAAACCGTTCGCTTGCCCAACGAAGAGACGCGCTTGAGGGGTTCAAGTCCGGAAAATACCGGGTGCTTATCGCAACCGATATCGCCGCGCGTGGCATAGATGTTGTGGGAATTGAACTGGTTATCAACTACGATATTCCTGACAATCCCGAGGATTACATTCACCGTATCGGCCGTACGGGACGGGCGGGGTTATCGGGACGCGCGATATCGTTCGCATCGGCGGACCAGGGACAGGAGGTTCGCGAGATAGAAAAACTTGCGCGCATCATGCTGCCCATAACCAAACTTCCCGAGCTTCCGCCTGCGCGCCCCCACCCAAACATCCGCCCCGATTTCTATCCGCGTCGGCCCATGCACCAATCATACCCGAGAGGATTTAAAGCTCGTGAACGGCAAAGACGATGAGACAAAAACATCCGCTTTTAAAGCGGATGTTTTTTCGTTTTGGTTTATAAACGGAGCGCTTAGGGTTGTACCGTAAGCGTCGCCACGCCCGCGCCGTCGCATTCGATGCTATGAATTCCCACGGGGCTTGCGAAGACCGTAACATAATCTCTGGGGGCAATGTTGAACGTTTGCATACTCACCCGAACCTTTCTGCCCGTGTAATCAAGATTGTCTATGGCAAAATTCGAATCTTGTTTAAGCGTCAGGCTGTTGGGCGTTGCGACGCATTGTAAAAGCGCTATGCGCGGAAGCGTTGTCTCTTTTGGCGCTTGGGCTGCTGGTTTTTGTGTTCCCGCGGGCGATATGGGCGTATTGCCGTCCGCAGGGATGGTCGTTGTGGTCAGCCCCGAAGGAGTCGGGCTTCCGGTGAGAGTTTCGGCAGGGGTCTCGCGCGTCCCGTACCAGTATCCCGCGTATACGGAGAAAAGAAGTGCCAGAACAATGAGCATGTATTTCATATATGAAATCGCTTACAAGTTATAATTAACGTAATTGTAGTCTAACAGGATTTATCAGAAAAACCAACCATCTTCGCTCCGTTAGAAGCAGGTCGCGATTTTACATTCTTCTCGTATGCAATAATTATTTTGAAGAAAATTTTTCTTAAATGGCATCAGTGACTATTCTGAAAACAATCGTGACTTCTAGCGGGGTTCACAAAAGCCGCATTTGGCCCTATACTAGTGTTTAGTAAATAATTAAATAAAAATCTTATGCAGGCGTATGTAAAGATAGGCGTTGGTATTTTAGTCGTAGGGGGGCTTGTAGGAGCTTCTTCGTTTTTAATTGGCAGTAAGGCGCCGAGTAAAGACATGATGCGTAACGAAATACAGTCGGCCTCAAAATCCCCCGAAAGTTCGAATTCCTTTATGCTTAAGGGTCAAACGGGTATTGCAATAAAAACAGACGAGCCGGAATATGTAGCCGGAGTGAAAGGATTTTTTGCAATGCCCCAGGCCCCGGGAGCATATCCGGGAGTGGTCATGATACACGAATGGTGGGGTCTTAACGACAACATTCGCGATATGGCCCGAGAACTTGCGAAAGAGGGATATGCGGTGCTTGCAGTAGATCTTTTTGGAAAGGTTGCCGCAAACTCCGACGAAGCCAGGGCCCAGGTTGGAGCGCTTGATCAGACGCGCGCGCTTGAGAATTTGAAAGCGGCCGCGAAATATTTGAAGGACGGGGGAGCCCCGAAAATAGCCTCGCTTGGCTGGTGTTTCGGCGGCGGGCAATCTTTACAACTTGCGCTATCGGGAGAAGATCTTGCGGCAACCATCATCTACTACGGAAACCTTGTTACCGAAGAACAAAAACTTTCCTCCATTCATTGGCCGGTGCTTGGTATTTTTGGGGACAAGGACCAGTCTATTCCGGTGAGCCGCGTGCAGGAATTCGATTCCGCATTAGACAAGCTCGGCATAGCTAATAATATCCATGTCTACCCCGGCGTAGGACACGCATTTGCAAATCCTTCCGGCGCGAACTGGGCACCGGACGAAACGAAAGATGCATGGACAAAAACCTTGAGCTTCCTCTCGGATAATCTCAAGGAGGCAGATGCCCCGAATCCGACAATAAAACAGACAAGTGCGGCAAAGGAATTTACCATGACAGCGTTTTACGAGATGATTGACGATAAACCCAAGCCCCAATTTTCTCTCAATGAAATGCGCGTAAAGAGAGGTGATGCGGTGCGCATTAATATCACAAACACCAAGGGTATGCATGATTTTGTCATTGATGAGTATGGTATTCAAAAAGAAACGCCACTCAATAAAGCAGTTACCGTAGAATTTACCGCCGATAAAGCCGGTTCATTCGTCTACTATTGCTCAATGCCCAATCACAGGGCTCTGGGCCAGTGGGGAACGCTGGTGGTTGAGGGATAGTCCGGCGCCACATGTTCAAGACCGTCAAAACGATTTTCAGTCTTGCCTTGATATGCGCGCTTGCCGTGGTTTTTTGGGGGCGCCTTGAACGTCTTCTTCCGCGCCTCTACACGCAATATTTTCCGTGTCGGGCTCCCATTTCCTATCGGGTGTCTTCTTTCGATTCAAGATTCGGCATATCACGACAGGATTTTCTCGGGGCCATAGACGACGCCGCGAATATATGGGAGGAAGCCGCGCAGAGAGACCTTTTTGCGGCACATCCCGATGGGGACCTGGGCATTGGTCTTGTATACGACTTTCGGCAGGAAGCGACCGAAAAACTTGGTAAGCTCGGCCTCGTCATTTCGGATACCCAGGCTTCTTACGACGCACTGAAGGCGAAATACGATGCGCTATACAAGGACTACAATCGTCTTAAGAGCCTTTTCGATTCGCGCCTTGCCATATTTCAAAAGCGCAAAAATGCGTATGATGCAGAAGTATCGCAGTGGAACGGACGCGGCGGAGCTTCTAAGGATATTTACGGACGTTTGCAGGAAGAGCGGGAGTGGCTGGAAAAAGAAATTGGCGAACTCAACAATCTCCAAGATGCCGTAAATATAGCCGTCGCAGATATTAATGCGCTTGTGCCGGCGCTGAAACGGGTTGCCTCTGCGCTGAATCTGGATGCGGCGCGCTTTAACGAGGTGGGCCGGGAGCGCGGGGAAGAATTTGAAGAAGGTACGTATCGCGAAGGGCCGGAAGGAAGAGAAATCGTTATCTATCAATTCGACGATATGCAAAAACTCATACGGGTTTTGGCGCACGAACTGGGACACGCGCTTGGCCTGGAGCACTTGGAAGATCCCAAAGCCATGATGTATCGGCTGAATCAGGGGACGAGCGGACAGCTTGCCGGCTCGGACATTGTCCAACTTAAGAAGTTGTGCGGAATGCAATAGGAAAAATAAAGTCCGCGGACTTGCGCAGCCCCGTAGTACGTGGTATGATATATTCTTGTATCTTGAAAGCTACATATTAACCACGTACTGCATTCGAGGAGGTATAGATGAATACGATTAAGGAAGGTGGACGGAATGCCTGGGTGCTCGCATTTCTGGCGCTCGGCGTCGTCTTTGGCGACATCGGGACCTCGCCCCTCTACGCACTTCGGGAGACATTCTTCGGACACTACCCGCTTGACCGCACGCTTGCCAATGTCGTCGGAGCGCTTTCGCTTTTTTTCTGGTCGTTGGCGGTCGTTGTTACGATAAAGTATGTCTTGCTTGTCATGCGCGCCGACAATGATGGCGAAGGAGGCATATTCGCTCTTCTAGGACTTATTCGGCAGAACGAGACAAAAACGCCCAAGCGTCTTTTTGCGGTCTCGGTCGGAGCGATCATCGCCGGAGCGGCTTTGCTCTATGGAGACGCCTTCATCACGCCTGCCATTTCCGTGCTTTCGGCGGTTGAGGGGTTGGCGGTGGTCGCCCCATCGCTTGGACCTCTTGTTGTGCCCATCGCGATAGTTATTCTTGCAGGACTCTTCTCGATCCAAAGACGCGGTACGCACTGGGTCGGAAGCCTGTTCGGGCCGGTCATTCTCCTTTGGTTTTTCGCGCTTGTCGTTCTTGCGATCCCGCAGCTCTGGCGCCATCCGGAAGTTTTTACAGCGCTCAATCCGTTCTACGGCTTACAGTTCCTTGCGCATCATGGATGGAAATCTTTCTGGATACTCGGCGCGGTGGTATTGTGCGTTACCGGCGGCGAAGCACTATACGCGCACCTTGGCCATTTTGGGCGCGGCGCCATAACCCGTGCATGGGTATTCCTGGTATATCCCGCCCTTACACTCAACTACTTTGGTCAGGGAGGGCGGCTCCTCGAAGAGACGGCCATACCAAACAACAACCTATTCTACAGTCTGGTTCCGGCATGGGCCATGTGGCCCATGATCGGTCTTGCAACGGCGGCGACAGTCATTGCAAGTCAGGCCATGATATCCGGATCCTTCGCGGTTACGGCGCAAGCAATAGCCTTGGGAGTGTTCCCCAGGCTTCGCGCGGTCCATACGAATCCCGACGTGCAGGGCCAGATCTATGTGCCGTTTATTAATTGGACGCTCTTTGGCGGCTGCCTGGCGTTCATCTTGCATTTTAAAACGTCAGGAGCACTTGCTGCGGCGTACGGAATTGCGGTAACGGGCACGATGGCGATCACAACGGCTGTATTCTTTATCGTTGCGCACTACGGATGGAAATGGAGACTTGCCTTCATCGGTCCAGTGGTGTTGCTGCTTACCGCCGTTGACCTCGCATTTTTTTCCGCGAACATGCTGAAATTCCTCGATGGCGGCTTCGTGCTTATCGCGGTAGGACTTTTGCTCTTTGTCGTGATGTGGATCTGGCGATGGGGAAGAATGGTGTTTGCCAAAGCACACCATAGTTATACCCGCAACCGCGATATCAATTGGCTTTTACATCTCAAAAGCCGTCTAGAAAAAGAGGGCGGTGTCTTGAAGGATGGGCGCTCGCGGTCATTTGTGGAAAACGACCGCGTTGTGGTGTTTCTTGCATCGCGTCCGGTAGAAGCCCCCCGGGACCTCATACCGGTAACGCTTCGCGTGTATCTGAAACGGCACGGCGCCATGCCCAAGCACATCATCATGCTTACCGTCGTGCAGGATAAAGTTCCATACATTCGGGGCAATCGCATTTCGATACAGAACCTCGGTCGAGATGTGTTCGGCGTGCAGGCCCACTTCGGCTTTATGGAGAACCCCGATGTTGTTGAAATTCTGCGGGATGCGAAGCTCCGGAAAGTGGTTGGGGGAGAACTCCACCGCTGCACCATAGAGATCGGGGAAGAAGACCTTGTCATCCACAAAAATGCAAGAATCCTTGACCGTTTTTGCGGGAGAATTCTTGAAAACTTACAGCGGCTTGCAATTTCCGCCCATCACTACTTCGGACTCGGAGACGTCCCTGGCATATCCAAAATAGTGATTCCTGTCGATATTGACCGTGATGGCGTCCGGATAGATATTCCGGAATTTGCTTTCGATCCGCGCGAAGCGGTAGCAGACATTGACCCGGATACGCTTAAAGAAAGCGAGATTACCTACGAACCGCTTCGGTAAGAACGAAGTTGTTTAAAAAGCCCGGATAAAACACTTTCCGGGCATTTTTAATGTTTCGTCTGAAATTTCTGCAGGAAATTTCAGCTACGAAACGAAACCCCGTACCAATTCTCCAATAGGACTCTGTATGGCACAGCTGGAAGCCGCCAGGCGTCACCGTGAAAATGACTTTTGTATACCACGGTTTGCCG
>JAUSGO010000011.1 GCA_030649025.1 bacterium
ATCCCTGGTCCGTATACGTGATTACTGCTTCAGAACCCGCGGTTTCCTCTTGTACCTGTCCGGGCTTTTGCTGTTCCTGGGGAACGGAAGCCGGGGCTTGCCTATTACTCAAGAGCTTCCACGCTCCTCCGAGCGCAAGAACGAGAACAACCGCTATAACAATGACTTTTGTATTCTTCATATGATGGAATATGGTTAATAGCGTAAGCGATATATCGAGCTTTGCTCGATATAATCTTCATTCCCCGCTCGCAGAGGACGAGAGGGATGCGAGCGGGACTCCCTTTATGATATTACTTACTCAGTAGCTCTTTTACCTTTGCAACCACGTCTTCAATTTTCCAGTCGGTTTTGATAAGGTATCCGTAAGTTCCTTGCGTAACAGCTTGAGAAATTTTTTCGGGGTCGCTCAAATTGCTCAATATTATTACTAATGCATCTTTGCCCCATGTATCCTCACGGAGTTTTTTAAGCATCGTCATACCATCCATCACGGGCATAACGATATCAAGCAAGATGAGATCAGGGTGTTCGCGCAAAGCTGTTTCTAATCCCTCCTCGCCATTTTTTGCTTCAAGAGTAGCAAAACCTTCTTGCGTAAGTTTGTCTACAAGCGCTTGAAGCTGTGACCTATCATCTTCCACAATCAGGATTGTTTTTTCCTGGTCTGTCATGGTTCTATTGTATCACCATGACCCTGAGTTTGTCGAATGGGTCATATGCGTTAAGAAAGAGATTTCGTGCCTACTTTTTTCATCATGCCACTGATAGGGAGTGTAACATAAAATACCGTACCGGGATTTTCTTCCCCGCCTGCCATCCGGCTGGAGCCGTCAGGCGACTGGCGGGCAGGTGACTCAAACCAGACCTTCCCGCCCGAATGATCAATTATTGATTTGACAATGTAAAGTCCCAGTCCGGTGCCTTCGGTATCTTTTTTCCTTACGTTATCAGCTCGGAATAGCTTGGTAAAAATTTTATCCTGCTGCGGCTTTGGTATGCCATAACCCGTATCAGCGACTTTTATGACAATGCAATCGCTATCGACCCGGAGATCAAGCTCAACAGTTCCTCCTTCTGGCGTGTATTTCACCGCATTTGAGAGGAGATTTTGAAATACCATGCGCAGGAGTTTGGGGTCAATCTGAATAATCGGCAGATTATCGGCAAGGTTTGGTTTCAGGAGAATTTTTTTCTCATCAATGGCCGGCCTTTGCTCATCCATAACGCTTCGCGCAAGTTCCGCCACGTTTGTCGGCTGTGGTTCAATCAAAAATGTGCCAAGCTCAATACGGGACACATTCAAAAGCGCATTCACTAACTCCACCATGCGCTGATTGCCATTATAAATCTCTTCCACATATTTCTTCTGCTCTTTGTTTATCTTCCCGGCATCTCCGGCTAAAAGCATTTCGGCATACCAATTGACGGTAGAAAGCGGGGTGCGGAGTTGGTGACTGGCAAGCGAGACGAATTCAGTTTTGGCTTTGTCGAGTTGCATGAGATCGGTGATATCTTCTTCCGTAGCGACATAGGCAATGACGCTTTTATCTTGCATAAGCGGTGTAACGCGCACGAGCGATACATAAAGCCGACCGTCCCTGCTACGATTAAGGACTTTGTAAACAAGCTTCATGCCAGCCGATTTTTTGACCCACAACTCTTTATAAAAGGGCGCGGGCATAAGTGCTCCCCAGAGCCGCGGCGTCTGCCCGACCATTTCTTTGAACGTATACCCCGTTGTCTTCTCGGCGGCCTCGTTGGCAAACAATATAACTCCATTAGGGTCGGTAATAATCACGTGGTTCGTTGTCTGCTTGGCGACCATGAAAAAGAGGTGTCCGAGTTCGGAAAAACGGGCTGGATCTTGGCGCACGCCTTTCTCATCTTTGGAAAACGATCCGATAGGGTTCTCGAACATTTCTCTTGTCGTATTGCAGATCTCGCTACACGGATACAGCGCCTCATACCGCATGGCGCTCGACGCAATCCCCGCCGACAAAAGTAGAGCTGTTACGTTGTCTACAAAACCTTGCGGCCCGGCTATAAAAACGAGCCTTTTGTTATTTTCCTTGGTGACATTCGAAAAATCGTCCTTTTGAGGAACGCCTTCGTGCAGTGCGATATCGTACCTATGTTGTGTAGCCAGTTCTTCAATATCTTTTTTGCAATGCAACGGCCTCTCCTTGGAATGATATGCGATCAAAGACATCGTCTCGTCAAGACCGGAGCGCACGCAAGAAAGAAACGGCGCCACTCCGGTGCCGCCGCCGATCATAATGGCACCTTGGCTTGGTACGATAAAAGCGGACCCCATAGGACCGATGATGTCTACCTTGTCGCCCGTCTTCAGAATGGCGACGTCTTGCAGATATTCATTGTCTGTTATACGGATCAAAAGCTCAATGTCTTTGCTTTGCACACTCGACGATATCGAATAGGCGCGTCTATCCACCACGCCATACCGCTCGGTGCGTTTTGGCATGACAAGCCAGACATATTGGCCGGGAGTAAAGGCAAATTTTTCGGGACGCTCGAGCGAAAGAATGATGACGTCAGGAGCAACTTTCTGATTGGAAATCACGCGGACATGAAAACGCAATTCATTGGTGATATCTGGCAGGTCCGCGAACGAATCGTTTTTAATGATTATTTTAAAATTACCTGGTTATGCTAATGGTTGCGCTTTGTTCGGCGCTTGGAGCACATACGGTCACACGACCATTAGCGCTTTTGGTAATGTAATACCCCGTACCATCTGCAGATGATACTGTTGGATCTATTGGCATACTGGTTAAATACTTCTGGCTTGTTGTAAGAACAGACAGATTAACACCCGTTAAGCAGGTTCCTGTTGCCGTTAATTTACATGCTTCATTGGCAGCT
>JAUSGO010000012.1 GCA_030649025.1 bacterium
ATGGCGATCTGTTCATCGATCATTTTCCTGTCCTGGGCGTACATTTTTGTCTGCTCCACCGACATAAGCTTGTACTCGGTCGCTTTCATTGCCGCTTCCGCTTCCATTTCGCGGTACTTGGAGGCCATTTCCAGATATTCGTTCTGGTCCATCCGCATCATGGGCTTAATGTCCATAACGTCCGTGCTGTCCACCGTCGTATTGGCAAGACGCACGGCAGAGACAAAATACTGCTCCGCCTCTTCAAAGGGAACGGCGCCCGGATCGCGCAAGGCTTCGATAAGCTTTAAGAGCGCCGCCTCATACGTATACTGGTTTTGCGGATCGATCTGCCCGTACATGCGGTTAAAACTCCCCGCCCGAAACGCCGATACCGTCACCGCGTTGCTGACCGTGCGCAGATGGGCAGCGATGGTCTGGTCTAGGAACGAGCGAATATTCTGACGCATGGCATCGGCGGCTTTTTGCGCCTGCTCCACGGCAACCTTTGCCGTTGGTAGCGCTAACGAGTTTCCCGAAAGAATGGCTTGAGAATCCTGCGTGGCGATTCCTATGGCATTCAGAAGATTAGCAAGCTGTTGGTTGTTCTTCTGCGCGTAAACTTTTGTCGTTTCCGCTCCGGCCCGCGCTTCCGCCAGCATTGACGCTTGCTCCGCCAGCATCCTTGTCAGGTCCGGCATTAACGGGGGCGCGGATAATTTTGCAAGAACATCGCCTTCCCGGACCCGGTCTCCAATTCTCACCTTCCATTCAACCAGCGTTCCCTCGCGCTGCGGCTGGATGGGTAAGTTTCCGAGGGAGAGTATTTCTCCCGCCCATGAAGCGCCGGGAGACCCGGCCCCTTCAACGGAATCTCCGACCGTTGCGATCTCCGGGTCGGGTACGAATCCTTTCATTTGCATAATGCCGCTCTTTTCGGCAAGCGCTCCCTCTCCGTGTCGGAACATATGATCCCATGCGAAAGCGAGAACCGGCGCCATAATCACCACAAGCATCAGGCCTAGTTTTTTTCTGCGGCTCAGGGACGCCGCGTACATTATTAATTTTTCCATAAAGAAGTAATTTAACTGAATAAAGGATTTGAGATCCTGTATTTTCTGCGCTCCCTCGGAAGTGTAAATGAGTACTTTTACACTTCACTCGAGTCGCTTGAAAATAAAACAAAAAGCCTCCCAAAAGGGGCCTACGCGCAGCATCAAACAAGCGATCGCAAGATCAGCCGCTTGATGCCGCAATGAAATTCGGGCTAAGTTCCAAAAGCGCAAGCCATTTTCGGAACGGCCTCTGCGCTAAATATAAAATAGTACTCCAATCGATACGGCCAATCTCCGCGAACTTCCAGCGCTTCATTAAGTCGTGCACATCTGTCATGAAGCGTGCCAGGATACCGTAAAGCAGCAGCACAACCGTCAGAATTGCCAGTGTAAGAGGAGATGACGGGATGGCAGTTGTGAAAAATGCGGCAGCGCGCAAACAACGGGAAATTATATCGCTCATGCCCAAAGCCGATGAGTTCGTGCCTCGGGATTCCATGTTCATAGCGGCCATGTCCGAAGACGGGTGAAGGCGTATCTCGTCGCCGAAATGAAGCAACGGAGCGGCCAAGGTCGCCATGAGTATGTATGCGGAAAACAATAGAATTGCGAAATATCTCATAAAATCATTTTTCCGCTTCCAGGCTGGAATTATGCATCCAGACCATGTACGAGCCGAAAATCCAGGAGAATACGAACACGTAAACCGCCCCAAGAATCATGCTTATGGGACTACCCCAGGTAAATCCGGGCAATGTTTCAAATAGTGTATGATGCAACCTCATACCCTGTTCCGAACGGATCGGCAAATAGCCACCCGCCAAACAGAGGGTGTAAGTAATCTCGCCCCCCAAAACACACTTCCAGACATAGCTTTTAAGAGAAAGTCTTCCCATATAATTAAGGATTAGGAAATATCTTTTTTCATTGACTCGAATTCCTCTTTGGACATTTCCCCTTTTGCATAGCGTTCTTTTAGAATATCAAGTGCCGAATTGCGATGACCAGTGTTTCTGCCGTTCGCTTCTTTGACGACCCAAACGATAAAAGCAGTAACTGCTACCCAAAAAATAAGCATCATAAATGCGCCCCAAATACCCAAACCGAACATGTGATCGCCATAATATTCGAACATATGAAATTATTTATTTGATAGGGTGTAAACCTCGATAAGTTCCTTAATAGCTCGCTCGTCCTCCCCGGCCTTCCTCATTTGGTGGCGCACATGCGTCTTGAGATGATTTTCCAGAAGCAGCGCATCCAGGCTTTTAAGAGATTTTTGGATGGTCAGGGAGAGGTGGAGAAGCCCCGTGCAATACTCCTCCTTGTCGATGGCGTCGATGAGCTTTTCAGTCTGCCCCTTAATGATTCTCGCCCGGTGAAGAGCTTTCTGTTTGATTTTTTGATCTACCATAAAAGAGACTGTTTTCTAATAGGATATACCCCTACCCCCTATAATACTCCCTTCCCCGTATATGTCAAGTGCTCCAGACAGAGGATCAAGGTTGCAAAACGGATTGTGATAACAGGGCAAGGGCAGCGAGTACGAAAAAACACCCGGTGTGGCATGGGTGTTTTTTTCATACCCTTTTCGGCCGACTCAAGGACTCTGGACATTCGAGATGCTTTACCGCGCGTTGAGTTTCTTTAAGTCCCCGGGTGTGCCGATAAAAAGTATTCTTTGTGGGTGTGCCAGGAAATTGAATATTGAAAAAGCTGGAATCCCGTGGGAGAACCTGGGACCTCGTCATTACTTGCCCCGTACTAAAATTTTGGACTGCGCTGTGGGCGTACTTGGATTCGGTTTTGTGCTCGGCTCGTTCCTCCGCCTCCGCAAAACCCCGGGATGTCCCCCGGACATCCCTTCGAATCTAACTTCATGTACAAGATACCAAAAACACCTCCTCAGGGGAAGTGTCTTTGGTATCTGTGGGCGTACTTGGATTCGGTTTTGTGCTTGGCTCGTTCCTCCGCCTCCGCAAAACCCCGGGATGTCCCCCGGACATCCCTTCGAATCTAACTTCAAGTACAAGATACCAAAAACACCTCCTCAGGGGAAGTGTCTTTGGTATCTGTGGGCGTACTTGGATTCGAACCAAGGACCTCGTCATTATCAGTGACGCGCTCTAACCAACTGAGCTATACGCCCAAAATTTTTAGTACGGGGGTGAAACGCAAACGTCTTTGCGTTTCACGGGAGACCGCCATGTTTATGAAAAATGGATAGTCTCCCAGGAACAGTGATTCCGCGCCCTAGTCCTAGGCAAGCTCCATTTTCCAGAAACAATGTACTTGCCCGCACAATACTCCGCTGGAGTATTGTGCCCAACTGAGCTACACACCCAACACGAACTCTAAAAATCTTTTTTAGTATACACAAATGCTCGGCGCATCACAAGCCCGCCAGAATTTTTTGTTTGAAAGCTTGGGCGAAGCTGTCTTGCGCCGGGAGACGTTTGTCAAAACTGCGGTCAAGACGGTATACTTAAAAGTAGGATATGTCGCACAATGTTAAAGATCTGCTTTCTCAATATCTCGAGTATCTCGAGATAGAAAAAGGTTGCTCCGCAAAGACGGTGGAAAATTACCATCGGTATCTTAAGCAGTTTTTTTCCTGGGCAAAAATAAAAAGCCCGTCGGCAATCACTTTGGACCTGGTGCGCAAATATCGCATATGGCTGAACCGCCGGGTCTGGCAAAAAGACGAGACGCTTAAAAAAGTCACGCAAAATTACTACATCATCGCCCTGCGCAGTTTTCTTAAGTATCTCAGTAAAATCGGCATTCCGAGCCTTCCGCCCGAGCAAGTAGAGCTCGGCAAGCAGGAGGAACGCGAAGTATCGTTTCTGGAGTGGAGCGACGTCCAGCGATTGCTTGAGGCTCCTTCGGGAGACGATGTTGCTTCATTGCGCGATCGCGCGATCCTGGAGACCCTTTTTTCAACCGGACTTCGCGTATCGGAGCTCACGGGGCTTGATCGCGACCGTATCAATATAGAAAGCGGAGAGTTTTCGGTGCGCGGGAAGGGCGGAAAGATTCGGATCGTATTCTTGTCTGAAAATGCCAAGAAGGCCCTTAAGGCATATCTTGATAAAAGGTTTGACGTTGACCCCGCTCTTTTTGTGCGTTTCGGCAGAATGAAGAAGGGCAAGAACCAGCCGGCATTGCGGCAGAACAAAAGCGATAACCTTCGCCTCACACCCCGTTCGGTGGAGCGCCTCACCCGCAAATACGCATTGAAAGCGGGAATCACCGAACGCGTAGTGCCGCACACAATGCGCCATTCCTATGCAACGGACCTCCTGCGCAACGGCGCCGACATCCGGTCGGTGCAGGCGCTTTTGGGCCATTCTTCCATAACCACGACTCAAATTTATACGCATGTCACCGACAAACAACTCAAGGAGATCTATCAGAAATATCACGGGAAAAAAAGAAAATAATGACCCCGGCACCAACCCAGCCCTTTCAAGTTAATAATCTAACGAGTCGGATAGAAATGTAGGCTATGCCGCTATTGAAAATCGGGCAATGTGTTCCAGAAAGAGCTGGGTGGTGCGGGGTTATTTTTCATTGCCAAATTTCCAAAAAACCAGGGAAATTCGGATGAAAAATAAGTTCTCCACAGTCATTAGCGTCCATGCGCAATACATGGCATAATAAAGACGTTAGGCGTTAATCAAACAATTATGGCATACAAAGGCATTCCAAAAGGAAACCCTTATTGGGCTTTGGTGTTGGGCGTTTCGGTTGCGGTAGCTGCTCTTTTCTACGGATTGTGGCTTATCAGCCCCCACCAGCTTGCCCAGTTTAAGACCGAGAAAAAGACGGTGCAGCCGGTGGATTCTTCGGTCTATTAGTCTTCCGGTGGGGGGGTGCGAGTTGCCGAATAAAAAAGTCCGGGATTCGGCGTAAGATGAAAACAAAGGATTTTGAACCCTTTGTTTTTTTGTGCGGGAATGCTATACGGCTTGCTTCTTGCGGGGTTTACTTTTGTAAGAATTTCTGGTATGGTGTGGGTGGACTGGAAAATCCAACACGTACATTGAAAAGCGAGGTTCTTCATGAAAATAAAGACCGGCATTTTTGATTTAGGAAAAACGGTCATTGATTACGACTGGGACCGCGCCGTAAGAATTTTGGAGCGCTGTCACGGCATTGATCCCAAGCGCGTATACGGAACGATTCTTCACAACGTCGCGCACGAAGGACTGGAGGGATCTCTCTACAACGGGAATCTTTCTCCAAATGAATTTTACCGCGCTTCCCTGGCGCTCTTTCGAAGGCAAGGAGATAGCAGGTCGCCGGAGGCGCCGTTGCCGCACATGGGCGAGGAGCGTTTCTGGGAGATATTCAACACGATTTTTAATCCGAATCCGCCGATGGAAAAACTTATCTTGCGCCTCAAAAAGCGCGGATACCGGCTGGTGCTGCTCACGAACACATGCGCTCCGCATCTGGAATTCGTCAAAAAAACATTCCGTATCATAGACCGCTTCGATGCCATTGTGGCTTCTCACGAGGTAAGCTTGGCGAAGCCGAACCCGGCCATCTACGCATTGGCGCTAAAGGCCGCACGCGCAAAACCGGAAGAATGTTTTTTCGTTGACGATCTTTCGTGGAACCTGACCTACCCGCAAACGCTCGGAATAAAAACCTTCTGCTACGATCTGGAGAACCACGGCGCCCTGCTCGAATGGATGGCACGCGAACGAATACTGTAACGCTACTACCGGAAAAGAAGAAACCGGAAAAATCTTTTTTCGGATTTCTGGCGAGTAAACCGGCTACATCAAGAATGTAGGCCCGTTACAAAAACCCCCGACAAGTCGGGGGATTTTATTTTCAAGCAAGTCGAGCGAAATGCAAAAGTACTCTTTGGCATTTCCGAGCGAGCGCCGAAAATACAGGGTTTAATTCCTGGGCGATTTTCATACATGGGAAACAAGGTAATCGCCCGCAGAATGCAAAGACATTTGCATTCTGCCCCCGCAGCTTGCTGCGGAATTCCTCTCAATCTGCCGTAGGCAGATTGGGGTCCAGGGCTCTGCCCTGGGGTTAATACCCTTTATTTTTCATTAATACTGGTGAATGTATACGGCGCGGCCACTTTCGTCGCGCAACAGTATGCGGTCGTGCGTGCCTCCCCACGCATCCCGAGAGAGTCCCAGATACCCTCTCCACTCTTTTGCGCCATAAAAATCGCCGTCAAATTGGTAATCCTTCAGGCACGCGGCATATGAAAAATGCGTCCGAAGATAATCAAGGCAAGCGGAGTCTTCGGTTATCCGGGTATCTGTGATATTTTGCGGAATGGTGCATGCGGGAATTTTTTGTATATAATCGCGGCATGCTTGCGCAAGATCCGGAAGATCCCTTGTATCCACCCGCGGACAACTTGCGGATAGCGCCGGATAGAACGCCGTTGATTTGGTCATATATCCAAAACATTTGTTGATGTGGAACCCGTCAGAAAAAACAGGGCTTGTTCCGGAAAGAAGCGTAAGGCGCTCCCCCGGACCCAGCACTACGGACGTTTCAAGGTCCTGGGTATCAAAACGCGGCAGATCCAGCGCACGTGGAATTTTGTGGTTCAGTTTATTGTCTCCCTCCACGCTCCACCCTTCAAGCGAAATGGGGTCGCGCGATGTATTTGAGATCTGGATATATTCGCGCGCGGGATTTGTCTCGCGACCCGTCACGCTCGATATCTTGACCTGTTTCCAGTAAGGCGACAGCGATGAGACAAAAGAAAAACTTATGGGTTTTGCCGATACTCGTCCGTCGCTTGAACGAGCTCGGACGTAAAATATATAATCGCCACCTTTTTTGAGAGTGATGCGCCGCAGGGTTTCCTGGCGCACGGAAATCCAGCGAGTGTCGAAGCCCGGCAGAAATGTTTCGTAGGAAACGCCGGAGCGGCTCGCCGAAGGGACTCCCGGGGCAAAAAAACGGAATTGCACGCTGTCCCCCTCAACAACACTTTTGGGTGTTTCGCGAAACATCACGTCAAGCGAGTATCCTTGCAAAGAAGCTTTCGGCACTATAACGCCCTCGGAGATATTTTTGAAGAACGCGGAGTTCACAAGATTGATGTTCTCCCAGGAATATCCGCGCGAGTTGAATGTTTGGGGGTCCGGAACCCATCGGCGTCTTCCGTTCTCTATAACATATACCTTGGGGGAATCCACGGAACGCAGAAGAACGCCGTTCGGTATGCGGCGGCGGTCTTGCACGCGGTCTCCCTCGGGGTATTCTTTCAGTTCCCGTAGAGGAACGTCTCGTATCTTGTCCCAGTTAAAACCGAGCGCATTGAACGTTTCCGGATCCGGAACCCATCGGCGCATACCGTCTTCCAATATATATACCTCGGGAGCTCCACTGGCCCTCAACAGAGAACCTGCGGAAAATGTTGCTCCGTATGCAATAAATGGCGTAGTTAAAGCAAATATAGAAAATGCGCAGGAGAGCAATGCCCCGTATTTTACAAAAGTTATTTTTAGGAAGGATTTATCTGTTTTTGGCATAAAGTAGGATATTTTCGAAATATATGCTCTTTATTCACTATAAGTATATAGTAATTTGCTTAATTAGTCAACCCCGGCACTAATTCTCGGCAGGGAGAAATAACAGAGTTTCGAGGATAGAAAGACGATATTTTTGCATATTTCTCTATAATTCTTTGCAACATGCCGCTGTGCGGCATGAGCCGAGAATTAGTCGCGGGGTCAATATATGCTTGACAAGTCTGCTATATCTATGTTAAACTACAACTTCATGGAAAAATCAAGAAAACATAAGGCTCCGGCCTTGCAAAGAATGGCTTTTACTCCGCGCGCATGCGGTGTATTGGGAGGCGTGATCTTTTGCGTATGCGCTGCTTTTATTTTTCTTACAAGCGGCATGTTTTCTCCCGCGAAAGCCTATGTCGGCTGCCCGGGCTACCCGGACGGGGTTATCGGCATCATTGAAGAAAATACGGTTTCTTTTGCAAATACTTCTTCGGAATGCAGACAGATCGGGATTGCGGTGTACCGCCTCTACTCGGCGACAGCGCGCGAAGGCGCATTCTATTATTTTAACACGACGGCGCTCCATTCCGGTCTCAGCAGATCATATACTTTTAAACCGCCTCTCTGTTCCTACGTCATTGACGTGATAGTGGGAGACCCTATAAAAGACGTAAAAAGCAAGGCTGATTACGGCTCGCGCCTTCTTGAAGAGCGCGTATTCACCACGTCGCTTGGCTACTGCACTCCTTCGGGTTCTGGCATCGCATCGGATAATTCGAACCCCCTTCCCTCCCCAAGGAATGTTCCGCTTCCTTCGCCAAAGATTGCCGCAGCGCCCCTGCCGAAGCCAAAAGTTTTAGGGGCATCCGCTACGCCCACTTCTACAAATCCTCTTGCCGCTAACACCGGAAGCGATGCGGCATTGCCGCTTGCGCTTCTTGCCAGCATTCTTGCCTCTGGAGCGGCGGTATTAGTAAACCCCATTAGAAGTCGCGGACGCTCTTTCTTCATGAAGAGTAAACCTTTCAGGGAATAAGTCCGCGTCCTACTTCTAAACGGGGTAAAACCAAAATGCATATAAATGTTTCGAACTTCAAATTCGGAAATACGCCGCATTACAGCATCAACGGTATTCTCGCACAGGGCTTTATCAAAAGGCTCGAGGCCGTTAAAAGTAGGGGTGGGCTCGCGCGCACCCTGCTTGTTTTTTCTATTATATTATTCCTGTTCGTGGTCGTAGCCACTTCCGGACGGTCGTACGCGGCACGCGCATCCTATTTTTTTGAAACTGCCCGATCTATTCCCGCGCTCAAAAGCATTATGGGTTCAAAAAATCCCTCTTCCGCCGGGCTTCTTCCGATATCTCGCTTTGTGGAAACGGGCGGGGACGAGTTGGCGCATCTTTCGCAGACACTTTCCATCCCCAAGCTGCATGTATCCGCTCCAATCGTGGAAACTTCACGCGATCTTAAGATTCTCGATAAGGACCTGGAAAGCGGCGTTGTCCGCTGGCCCGCGGACGCAAAGGCCGGCGGCGAGGAAGGAGCTATGATATTATTGGGTCACAGCTCTGCGCCAATGACCTACAAAGGAACATATGGCTCGGTATTCGCGCTGCTCGATAAGCTTGAAAAAGGAGACCGCATCTCGGTAAGCGGCCGGGAAACCAGGACCTATCGCGTAGTTGAACGGCTTATCATAAACCCCAAAACATACAAAGAAGATTTTCAAGGTCTGGCCGGAGATAATCTGGTGCTGGTTTCCTGCTGGCCCGTAGGTTCGCGCCTGCAGCGCATCGCGGTACGGGCCGAAAGGATATTTATAGAGAATTAGCAACAAATAAACACCTGGGGTCCTAGAGCAAACCCGGCGCTACAACGCCACTGGATTAATGTTGTATCGCTGGGTATACTTATTTATATAGGGTATGAATCCCGTTAGAAATCGCGGACGCACAGAGACGTATATTTCTTAACGAAGATTCGGTATTTATCAGCAATAATGCCATAGGACGATAACGCATCTTGCGTCTGCGTCCTATTTCTAACGGGATGAAAAAAGAAATATCACAGCTTCCGAAGGTATTAAGAGAAAAATGCACGACGCACGCGCTTGGCGCCATTGACCGGGGCGTTATGTGGGCGCGTCTCAACACCTCCTCGAGCGCCGAGGTGCGCCTTGCCCATCTCCTGCTTGCCATCAGCATGGAGAATGGGAGTTTGGGAGCAAATATTCTCCATGCCCATCGGCTTCAGGCATCGGATGTCGTGCTTCCCGAAGGCATGTCTCCGGAAATGCTGAAAAATCAGACTCTGGGAACGGATGGACCGGAAACAAAGCCCGTAACCTTTTCGCAGGAGATCAAGTCCGCCATAAAAAAAGCCACGCACGTGGCGTCCCAATTCCATCATAAGTACCTTGGCACCGAACATCTGCTTTATGGCATTGCGAACGAAGCGATCAAAAACCCCTCCCGCGCGCTTCTTGAAGGAAGGGCAAAACAAAAACTTTTGGACCTGAAGCGGCACATCGAGGAAATTTTTTCTTCGGGTGCCCGTTTTACGGACGTCGATAATCTTACCGCAATTGCCGACGATCCCTTCTTGCCGCTGCTTATGATACAAAAGGGTCTTGCCGCCATGCCCGACGAAGGAACGGAGGACCATATGCAGGGCGAGGACAAGGCCGCGTTCGCGAAATCTCCGGTCTCTCCCCGCTCAAGCCTTTCGAATTTTTGCGAAGACCTCGTGCTCAAGGCCGAGCGGGGAGAGCTTGATCCGCTCATCGGGCGCGAGGCGGAAGTAGACCGTCTCATACACATTCTTTTGCGGCGCATAAAAAATAATCCCGTGCTTATTGGCGAGGCGGGCGTGGGCAAGACCGCTATCGTGTACGGCCTGGCGCTTCGCATTGCAAAAGGCGCGGTTCCCGAAGAGCTCCAAAAAAAACGCATCTTGTCTCTTGATATGGGAGCATTGGTTGCCGGAACGATGTTCCGCGGAGAATTTGAGACACGGCTTAAGGAAGTCATACGCGAAGCGCGAAGCAAGCGCGTGATTCTTTTCATTGACGAGGTCCACATCGTGGTGGGGGCGGGAGCCGCTTCGGGCTCCATGGACGCGGCGAATATGCTCAAACCCCCGCTTTCGCAAGGGCTTATTCAGGTTATCGGCGCCACCACACTTGACGAGTATCGAAAATCCATCGAGAAAGATTCGGCATTAGAACGGCGCTTTCAGCCGATCCATGTACGGGAACTTGGCGAAGAGGCTGCCATAGACGTTATTAGCGGCATCAAGTCGGCCTACGAAAAACATCACAACATCTCAATCTCCCCCGACGCGATCCGCGCCGCAGTGATGCTTTCCGAACGCTATATTCAAGACCGTCTGCTCCCCGACAAAGCCATCGACGTGCTGGATGAAGCGGCTTCGTACGTGCGCGGCAAAGCTTCTCCAAGCAAAGTTCGGCCGCACCTGCAGGAGTTCGAAAAACTGCTTGCCGAGCGCCTTGAACAAAAAGAACTTGCGATGGAAAAGGAAGAATACGAAAAAGCCCTGAAACTTAAAAAGGAGATAGATCAACTGCAAAAAGAGCTTCTGGAGCTCAAGGACCAGAAGAAAAAAGAAGAGGGCGTCTTAAGAGTCTCGCTCACGGAAGACGATGTGCGCCACACCATAGCGCAGATGACGGGCATTCCCGTGGAAAATCTGCAAAGCGCGGAAGCGCAGGAGCTCAAAGATACGGAAAAAACCCTCCAGGGCCGAATCATCGGACAGGATGAGGTTATTCGGCAGGTTACGCGCACTCTGCGAAGAGCGCGCACGGGGCTCACCAATCCCAAGCGTCCGTTCGGTTCATTCATATTCATCGGGCCTACCGGCGTGGGAAAAACGGAACTTGCCAAAGTTCTTGCGGAAGTGGTGCATCACAAACCCGATGCGCTCATTAAAATGGACATGTCGGAGTTTATGGAGCCGCATTCCGTTGCAAAGCTCATCGGCGCACCCCCTGGCTACGTGGGCTACGAAGACGAAGGAAGGCTCACCGAACGTGTTCGCCGCAACCCCTATTCCATTATTCTCTTTGACGAAATAGAAAAAGCGCATCCGGCCATCTTCAATGTGTTGTTACAGATATTGGAGGATGGAGAACTCACGAGCGCAGCAGGCCGCAAGGTTAGCTTCCGCAACACCATCATTATCATGACCTCTAACATCGGCACGGAAGAATTCACGAAAGCCGCCTCCACCATAGGTTTTTCGTCCGAAGGTCCCAAAGAAGGAGCGGATGATATCGCCGAGGACCTTGAGACGCGCTTTGAGGAAATAAAGGAACGGACACTCAAGGAACTTCGCGACATCATGCGACCGGAACTTTTGAATCGCATTGACGGCGTGATAGTATTTCGGCCTTTAAACAAAAAAGATATCCAGAAGATCAGCGAACTGGAGTTGGACCACCTTGCCCGCCGCATGCTTACAAATAAAAAACTGAGCATCGCGTTCGGCAAGCAGGTTTCCTCGTATATTGCGCGTCATGCGTTCAATCCCAGAGAGGGCGCACGCCCGGTGCGGCGCGCCATAGAACAGCGCGTTGAGGACATGCTCGCCGAAAAACTTATCGATCTTGCGGTGAAAGAGGGAGACGCGATAAAAGTGGATGTGGTGAAGGATAAGGTGGTGGTTACCAAGAGCAAGAAGTAGTTTTTGCCGTTTGCTCCGATGAGTATTTCGAAAAGACGCAATCGTGTTGCTCCTGTCCCGACTAAAGTCGAGGATCCCGGTTTCTTTATAAATGATTCATGGAGCACCGGGACGGCAACCCGTCGCTCGCTTCTCGGCATTGCGGTCCCGCCCAAGGCGGGAACCAAGCCCGCAATGCTTCCGAAGACGCTTTTCAAAATACTCATGCTCCGCAAATGGTAACACCGCGAGTGGAGGGGATATATTAAGGAACGTGGGGATGCCCTGGAAGGAGCCCCATCCGCCACGGTCCATTAAATAAAAAAGTGAAAAGTCCGCTTTGCATAGGCGGGCTTTTGTGTTACCGTGGATTTGTTAAAAACACTTTATCTGCAGAGTGGAGACGTGGGTGAAATGGTCCGGGGTGAAATCCTGCGGGGCAGGATTTCACGGGCGGTATCCTTGTTTCCGAATAATGGAATCCGCCCAGGAGACCATTTCACGGGGAGCTACAATGTTACTCGAAGATGGCAAGCTCCCCCGGATGAGCGGAACGAAGACACGAACAACTGAATATGATCTTGGAGACGTGGCTGAGTGGCTGAAAGCGGCGGGTTGCTAACCCGTTATACGGCCTTAAAACCGTATCAGAGGTTCGAATCCTCTCGTCTCCGCCAGAAAGCGGCGGCGCAATTATGCAATGTTGGGTTTTAGGTATCTCTGCGATGCCTTGCTTTGACAGTACTCTTCGGACAGCCTTATAATTCGAACGGATTGAACTTTTAAAAATTCGGTGTTTGGGAGGCGTTATGAAAGCAAGGATATATAGCTTGTTGTGCTCCGCCCTTTTTTTGGCTGTAGCGGCCGTTGCCGAGGAACATAAGATAGTCGTTGAACTGCCGGGATTGCTTCGTGATGCTCAGGCTCAAAGGTGGAGTGCCGACGGTTTTAAGCCTGAACTCGATGATGCCACTCCTTTGGCCGATGACCTTGTCCGGGAGATGGTTCTCCGCATGGCGAGTAACGAAAGCAAGCTTAAGCAAGTGTGCAATAATTACGCTTTCGACTACGCGGATCGTGTTCAGGATTTTACGACCGAGATCGGGCCCGACGGCAATGAAGAACTGGGTCAATTCGTCGGAGAATATTACAGGGAAGGATACATAGTATTCAACGACAGAGGCGTGCGTCTTGATTATCCGAGTTATGCTCCGGTAAGCACGATGAGGTTCGACAATGTTCCCAGTAAAGTGCTTTCGGTGTTCTTCCTGTTAACCTACGAGAAGATCGGCGAGTATAACGTGGAATACCTGGGTGCCAAAAAGATCGTGCTGGAAAATAAATCGGTTGACACCTACGTGCTCAAAGTTTCGCCGCGGCAGATGCGAAAGAACGATATTTACTTCAGCGGACTGATCTGGGTGGGCAAGAAAACTTATCAGATAATGAAGAGCTACGGCAAAGAAGAGCCGGACCAAAGAAGCCTTGCTTACGAAAAGCTCAATTATCGATACATGATCGAGCACACGGAAGTGAGCGATCCTGTGGATGGCGAAACCTACTGGCTGCCGGGCCGTTTTATCGGGCAGGATATTCTGCGTTTCGGACCGCACACATCTGTCGGTGGTCCGGTCGGAATGAAGATTGAGGGGCGGTACTATAACTACCGGCGTTTTGATTCGCAAGTGAAGATACTCTCGGCGGAGGATTATCCGCCGAACGTTCCGAAAACTATCGAGCCCCAGCGCGGTGCCGAGCAAAAACAGGCGGCACCCAAACCCGTTGTTCCCGACATGACCGCGCTTTCTGAAAAAGGAATTCCCGTTGAGGAGCCTCTGCCACTGCCGCCGGAGAGCGCTTTGGGACCGGAGAACGGTCCGGCCGAAGAAATGGCTGCCATTCCGGATGTGCCTCCGCCGCCGGGACTTACCGAAAAAGAAAAAACGAAGTGGCAAAAAAGACACCGCGATTATTGGAACATAGGCAAGGGGCGCAAGATTGCCCGTAAACCCCTCTTTACGTCCCGAGAGAAAGCCATTGCCGCCGGCGCGAGGGATTCGCGCAAGCTGCAAATGAACCCGAACTGGAAACCGTTTCTGCAGATCAACCGCCGGATAAGCGAATACGTGAACGGCATCTGCCAGGATATCGCGAGGAATTCGGACGTTGACGCAACGGTTACCTGCTATGTTTACAATACCAACGGCTGGCCGAAGAGCACCGGGGTAAGAAAGTACGACGCCTTTATTTTTAGGGACGGTTCCCTTTTCGTTAGCTCCGGCTTAATGCTCGCTTGTCCCAACGAAGTGGTTCTGCGCGCCGTGTTGGCCCATGAGATAGCCCACTTTGCCGCAGGACATGGTGCGGCAATAATGAGCCGTAAACAGGTCCTTGCTTTCAGTTCAATTTTCATCGCACAGACCGTAAACACATTGAGAGCGTTCGGCGCCATCAGCGGGTCGCTTTATCGCGACATCGGTTACGGACAGATGGGCGCAGTTCTCACGATGCAGAATTATGCGAGAGGCGCGGAACTCGAAGCCGATTGCTTTAGCGTGCAGTACTTGTACCGCGGTGGTTGGGATCCGAGAGGAACGGCGGAATACGTGCGAATGATGCAGAAGCTGATCAAAGACAATCACATCGGTTACGGCGCGCGTGGTCCGTTTGTTGTGCTTTACAACCATCCCTCCTGGGGAGCGCGCCTAAAGAAAGCCGAGTCGTTTGCGAGCGAACTTCCGGCGCTTGCGATTCCTTACAAAACCGACAGCCCGGAATTCCGAGCTATTAAGGAAGACCTGGAAAAACTCCCAATCATTACTTTCAAAAAGACAACCAAGGCGGCAAAGGTTTGGCATGTCATGAGGTGGGGTCTGCGGCATGTTATGGGTATGCCAATTCCATAACAGCTGCTTGGCTCCGGAACGGTATCGGTAAGCGAAACTCCGCCCAATGCGCGGGGTTTTTTAATATGTGGCAATGTGAATTTATTGAGGTTGGCGGTTGTATTCCGGCGGCAATAAATTTATAAAGGGTATTGACCCCAGGGCAGAGCCCTGGGTCCTGGGCGAATGCCATTCTTGGAAACACTGCAGTCGCCCGTGATATGCTCCGCCGGAGCATATCACCCCCGATCTACCTGCTGGCAGATCGAGCAGGAACGCCGCAGAGCGGCGGGGTATTATACCCTGTATTTTCGGCGCTCGCTCTGACATGCGAAAAAGTACTTTTGCATGTCGCTCGACTCGCTGGAAAATAAAACTTGCCGAAACAGATGAATTATTTACGGCGCGATAGGAGTTCGTCGTTTGGCTTTTCGCGCTTGAAGGCCCGTCCTTCTCCGTGGCAGTCTTGAAAACTGCTATACGGGAAACCGTATCAGATGTTCGAATCCTGCATCCTCCGCAGAGAATATCTGTATTGGCTGATTGCCCTCGCGATAGTCCGGCTTTTTTGATGGGTAAAACCGTATCAACGCCAGAAACCGCAGTAAAGCTCGAAGAGAAAGAACAGTAAGTGTGCGCCACCTTCCTTTTGTGGATAGTTACTCCTATGCTTATGGGGACGGCCGTGCTATACTTATAATAGTCCTCTAATACGCATTGCATGCTTTTAACTATAGGAATTGTACTCATAGTCCTGTGGCTTGTCGGATTCATTGGTTTTCATGTGGTGGGGTGGTTTATCCACGTCCTTCTTGTCATAGCGGTCATTGTCATCCTCACGCGGATTATCAGAGGAAAAAGAATAGTCTAATCTTGGTA
>JAUSGO010000013.1 GCA_030649025.1 bacterium
ACGAATGAAATTTAAAACACCTCCGTGGCGTGGTGTTTTAAATTTCTCATTTGAAGTTCTGGGACGGGATGAGAAGGGAAGTCCGGTGGACTTCCCGGGCTTTTTCGAGCCGGAGGGACGAGGCGAGAAAAAGGAATCCCGTACCCGCTACAAGACACGACCTAATATGTTCTATTGAGTTGGTACTCGTGTCGCAGTCCCGCACATGCTCGTGCGGGGCAAGCACGACGCAGTCCCTGCGTATTTCCGTGGGGACAAATACATTGCACAAAAAAACTCCCCAGCAAAACTGGGGAGTTTTTATTCGGGCCTGTCTAGGGTTGTACCGAAATCGTTGCCGTGCCGCCGCCGTTGCAGGTGATGTAGTGCGTGCCGGTCTGCACTGGAGCTGTTGCGATTGCAAAGCCGTATGCCCCGATGTTGTATATTTTCGAGCTAACGCCGATAGTGCGCGCGACCACATCACGATTATCCAGCATGAATTTTGCCCCAACTTTCATAACGAGTGAGCCGGGAGACGCCTGGCAGTTAGAGAATTGAAAACGGAATCCCGAAGCGCTATATACACCAAGAGCATCCTGATACGTCTCTATCGCTGCCGGGACAGAGGGATTGGGTATTGCTGAAGTTTTGGGCTTTGCCGTTGAAGAGGGTTTAGCCGAGGGGTTTAAAGCAGGGGAGACCGAAGTTGCAGGGGTTGGGGAGACGCTTAGGGAGTCGGGAGATGCTTCTTTATTGCGTAATGGCGAGAACCAATACCCGGCTCCCGCAAGCGCTGCAATAATTGCAATAATAAAAAAATGTTTAGCCATATGAGTAAGCACGAAAAGTTTTATAAAATCGTACGATTATCAATCTTAAAAAAATTTAACACGCAAAAACTTGCCCAAGAAACCTCAGATCAAAACGTTTCCAATGATTTGGGAGTAGCCGTTCAAAAAGTCTTTGGCGTTCATTGGACTTTTCCCTTCAAGTTGCAGATTGTGGAGCACCAGAATTCTTTTGCTGGTAAGGATGCCTATCTCCGGGCCGTGCTTAACGACAAGGCCGTATGGAGGTTCTACGGCATCCGAAAGTTCCTCGGAAGCAATGCCTTGGCCCACGGAAGCCTTTAGAATTTTCAATCGTTTTTCTCCGTCTGCTGTTTTCCATATTGCGTATGCCCCCGGCCATGGTGTGAACGCCCTTACTTTTCTTTCTATCGTTTCTGCGTCCTCTGCAAATGATATTTTTCCGTCTTCGCGGCTAAGTTGGGTTGTGAACGAAGCATCATCGTGAGATTGTTCTTTGGGATTGTTTTTACTCGTCAGATAGCGAGGAAGGCTTTTTATAAGCAACTCGGCGCCGACGCGTGAAAGACGCTCGCGGAGGGTTTGCGCGGTGTCGGTCTCTTTAATTTTGGTTTTGCGTTTTGAAACGATGGGGCCATGGTCCAGCAGGGCATCAACGACGATAATGCTGACGCCGGTTTGGATCTCGCCGTTCAGAATAACGTTTTCAACGGGAGAGGCGCCGCGGTATTTGGGCAGAAGAGAAGGGTGAATGTTAAGAAAACCATGAACGGGGACCCCGAGAACCTTTTGTGGGATGATCTTTCCATAATCGGTGAGTACCACAATGTCCGGCTGTAATTTTTTAAATGTTCCAAGAAATTCCTCGTCAAGTTTTATCGGTTGAAGCAAAGGAAGATTTTTATTTACGGCGAATGCCTTGATTGGCGAAGGGGTAAGTATTTGATCGCGTCCAACTTTCATGTCGGGAGAAGTAACGACAACGATGGGTTTTATGCCCGCTTCCAATAAAGCCTTCAGGGCAGGCAGAGCAAACGTTCCCGTGCCAAAATACACAAGGCGCAGCCCAGAGAAGATATTTTTTACTTCATTAGAAAGTTTGAGCATCCGAATCCTAAATTTTATCGATGAACAGCACGCCGTTTAAGTGATCTATCTCGTGCTGCAGTACGCGGGCAAGAAGCCCGGAGGCTTTTATGCTAAAGCGTGTGCCTTTTTCGTCGAGCGCGCTTACCGTTATTTCTGCAGGACGCCTTACTTGAGAAAATTTTCCCGGGACGGAAAGACATCCCTCTTCCATTGAGGATATTTTTTCTGATATGTGTTCAATGACCGGGTTGATGAATACGTCGGAAATGCCGGCTTTTTTAGCTAGTGTTTTGTCGATAGTGAAGATGCGCAGGTCCTGCCCGACCTGATTTGCCGCAAGCCCGATGCCTTGCGCGGCCACCA
Organism: bacterium; assembly: GCA_030649025.1. NCBI lineage: Bacteria > bacterium. The sequence goes on from JAUSGO010000013.1 coordinate 2,244, forward strand.
TAGTGACGCGCATGTCGGGAATGAGGCGCTGTACTTCCGAATCGGAAATATCCGAAACTTCTGCGATGGTTTTGCGAAGTATCGGCTCGGGGTTAAGTGTGAGTTGAAGGATGGGCATATGTAGTATAGTAGCGTATTTTCTATATTGATGAAAGTAGACCAGTGTCCGGCCCATATGGTATTCTTTGGCATATGAGTTTAAAGAAAAAAATTCTGACACTCTGCATTATTCACACCGATACGCATGTGCTTTTAGGCATGAAAAAGCGCGGGTTCGGCGCGGGACGATGGAACGGATTTGGTGGAAAGGTGCAGGAGGGGGAGGATGTGGAGACGGCCGCCGAGCGGGAGGTGCGGGAGGAGGCATATATTGCACCGACAAATCTGAAAAAGCGCGGCATTTTATTTTTTGAGTTTGAAAATAATCCCGGAGAAGTTTTGGAAATACATGTGTTTAACGCATCAGTTTTTAAAGGAGAGCCGGCGGAGTCTGAGGAAATGAAGCCGCAATGGTTCTTGAAGAGCGAGATCCCGTTTAGCCAAATGTGGCCGGATGACATTTATTGGTTGCCTTTGGTGCTTGAAGGGAAGAGCGTTGAGGGGAAATTCTACTTTCGTGACAACGATACGCTCCTCAGGCACGAGCTTGCCGAAACAGAATATAGTCCAGTGTAACTACTGTAAAATCCATGGCCTGGCCTACCGTATTAGTCTTTGTGCGACATGCCGAATCCGAAGGCAACATACGCTCTGCCGATGAGCGCGCGGGATTTGCCGTTTCTACGCATGCCTACGGGCTTACCGAGCGCGGGAAAAAACAAGCCGAGATAACCGGGCAGTATATAAAAGAAAAGTTCGGAGACTTCGACGCATTCTATGCTTCCTACTACCGTCGCTCCAAAGACACGATGTCACTCATGTTCAAGGAAGCGCGGATATACGAGGATCCGCGGCTTGCCGAAGCGCAACGGGGCATTTGGCATACCATGACAAAGGAGGAAATCCGGAATCGCTTTCCCGAGGAATTGGCACGAAAAGAGCGCGAGGGGCTGTATCACTACCGGCCTTTGGGCGGTGAGAATTGGCCGGATGTTGAACTGCGCATTCATAGCTTCCTGGGAACGCTCAATCGGGACTACGACGGCAAACGGATCTTGATCGTTGCACACGGGCATTGGCTGATACTCTTCCAAAGACTTTTGCATCATTTCCCGATCGAGGAGGCGGTAAAAAGATACGAAGCCGGCGTCTTTGAAAACGCCTCCCTGACGGTCTACGAAGGCATTCTTAAAGACGGGAAATCAAGGTTGGTGCTCAAGGACGAAGGTTTTGTTCCATGGGCGAAGAAAATATAGATGTGGATAATCTGCTAAGATGCACATTGCTACCATTCTATTCTCGTGTTATCCTATCCCTATATCGGAATTTTAAATCCTTATTCTTCATCAAATACTATGCACAGACTTTACATGAGAAAATCTATAGCGATAGCGGTAGGCGGCACGATGTTTTTTGCCGTTTCAACCTTCGCGCAAACGGTAACGCCAACTCCATCACCAACACCAGTCTCTTCCGTTTCCCCGTCTCCCAAAGTTTCTCCTTTGCGGGGGAAGGAGGGGGCCATAGAGCGCAAGGCGGAAGTTAAGGAGCGTGTGATTGAGAAGAAGGCCGAGATAAAGCAGAAGCTCGATGCCCGCAGAAAGGAGAACATCCGGAAGCAGTTCAGGCAGATGAAGCATCGCTTCGAGGTGCTTATCAAGAGGCTTGAGAATCTTGCCGATCGCATAGGAGAGCGTCTTGCCAAGATGGAGGCAGCCGGTA
>JAUSGO010000014.1 GCA_030649025.1 bacterium
GATGAAGACTGCGCCGATAATGATGCCGAATACCACCAGCCACCTCGCGGCGACCTGGATAATGTCGTAGAAATCAGCAATGCTTGCGATCCCGGAAGCCGACGGGGCCGTGGTCTCCTCTACCGCAAGTGCAGAAAGAGGGAAAATGGAGCCGAACGATAATGCCGAATAAATTATTTTTTTCATATGCATATGAGTTTACTATATATTCACTGAACTTTTCCACACTTATAGTCGACCTTTTTAATATGTTATTACATCAGGGTCTCTTTGTAGACCTTATCACATTATAAGGCAACTGCCGCAAAGCGCCTATGGATAACTCTAGCTCTTAGATGCGTCCATGGTCATATCATCCAGATTCTCATTGTACCATTTTTTTCGATAGAAAGTCAAGCAACCGATCTGCGACGGGGGAAAAGAAATACAATCAAGGAAAATATAAGATAATCTGCTAATAAAAATATAGACGAAAGGGAATAATTATTTACAATACTATTTTTGGCACCATCGTTGCTGCCGATCCAGTAATATAAATATGGAAAAGGGAAACCATGTTTGTATTGTAGAATATGGGTTTCTCTTAAATTATTTTGGCCTAATGTTAAAGGGATTTTTAAACAAAACTTATAATCCAGGCCCATACCACCCTCGCGACAATATCCGAGCGGACTAAGTAATATAACAATTACTGGGGCTGCCACTACGAGGCTCCAAAGTAAACTGGTACCCCTTTTGTGTTTAAATGCCCAAGTGGCCAAGAAGATGGGAATAAAGATAAGAGAAAACCAAAAACCTAAATTTGCGAACAAATATAACGGGTAATTACCTTCGAAAAATGGATTGTTGCATTCACCGCCATCCCAAGGAATTGGATAACCTCGCCCGTAAAAGTCACCACAGCCTATTTTTTTTAGGGAAAAAATTCCAAAAACAATTAACGGAAGGACGATCGCTAGGATATAAATTATTTTAGTTTTATAAATCATGGACAGACACGAGGGGTTAGATCGGTACTTCTTGCTGAAGCATTACTTGATCTTTGTGTTTAAATTTTTTGGTATTGGTCAGCGCCAAGCTCTAGGAAAATAAGCTACACGTAAACGTTACTGAACCGCTGCCGAAGAATGAGAGTATTGCCATTAAAATTCCTTTTGAAAGCAAAACGACGATAAACCCGATAAGACCCCACAAAAGAATCTTTTTCCCCGTCTCCGTTTTTCCCGGATCCCCCCGCGAGGTCAAAAGCATCATCCCCGCAAGAGCAAAAATGATCACCGCGATGGGAATAGCAAAGTACACAAGATAGCTGAAAACGCAGGAGAGAAGACCGAGAAAATCGGTGAAGTTCCCTGGTATGAGCGCATCGAGCGATAGCGAGCCGCTTCCCGTCCCTCCCTTGACCAATGGCGGACAACTCTCCGGCGGGCAGGGCTTTGTGGGAGGCACCTCTTCGCCCTGAACGTGGAATTCCAGGCCCGAGCCAGCGTCGTATTCATCCGTGTTATACGTTGTGCAGGGAGTACCTCCACCTGATGAAGATTGGCAAATGCAAGGGTAGCCGCTATTTCCCGTATTTTGAAAGCATCCGAGCCCCGTATCACACGAGGCATCTACAGTGCATTGCGAGCCTTCGGGTTTGGGAGCTACGCATATAGCTCCCTGGGCCGGGTCGCATACGTCGACCGGATTAGTGCATTGCAGACAGTCTGTACCAGAATCCGTCTTGCAATCGGCCGCATTTTGGTAGCATTTGGTGCTGCAAAGACCGGTACCCATATAGCCGCCGGCCACTGGATTTGAAGAAACTCCATTGGGACAAATTTGGCTATCTATGGTCCCGCACTTATTGCAGACAGTGATGGTGCAAAAATCGGTTCCTGTACTACCTGCGCTGTCTGTTACTTTGACGGTTACGGTATAATCTCTGGATTGTCCCACCCCGGGATCTTCCGTAAAAGCATATGATACCTGGCAGGTACTGTTTATGCTAAAGGGTCCCGACCATTCGCATGTCTCATTTTCCTGTGCTCTCCCGTTTATTGTTACATCAAAAGCCACCCCTGTCCCTGGATCAATCGTAAGCCTATTTCCCGTATTCGGATCCTGGGATGCAACACATTCAACGTTAAGCGATCCGGCTGTCGGACATCCGCAACCATTGCTCACTCCCGTTGCATCCATACAACACGCACTGCATGTCGAATTGTCTCCGAGACATGAACTACAACCGCTGGCACAAGACTGAATACAATTTCCTGTTTCATTACAATATGACCATTGCGCCGATACGCCTGGAGCAAGCGCAAAACCAAAGAACACGAAAAACAATCCGCTCAAAAGCACGCTGAGGAAAATCTCTTTTCGTAAAACTTTTAGATTCTTACCGATTATTCCCGTCATGTTTGTCCTGTTTGTTTTGTAATGTTTTTCCACTTTACGGGCACGCTTGAGCCGGAACCGTCCAATCGGGTGAAGCGGGACAGGCCGCCGACGTATCCACGCTCACGTGAAGGGTGTCCGGAGTATCAAGGTCGTAGCTGATGAAGTTGTATCCCGGCGTGCAAATGGTGTCGGACCAGTTGGCAAGCATGGTGCATGTCTCGGAGTTCGGTATGCGGAAATCCACCGCAACGGACTGTTCCGCGCCGCATGCGCTGCTGCCGCCATAGTGCGCGGAGTCGCAGTTATACTGACATGCAAGAGAACTTGAGCACGCGGTCGGGGAACAGATGTTATCCGAACAGGCATCGGGAGCGCAAAGACCCGATGCAATGTTCGCGTCGGAGATGTTCGCAATGGTAGGACACGGTCCGCAATCGGCGGGATTATTCAAGCAAGACTCTGTCGGAAATCCGCCGCATCCGCCGGTGTTAAAGTGCTGGTTGCATATACCGTCAACAACGGAAGGCGCCGAACCGAGATCTTGAATATCGCGTGTGGGATCGGCATATTTCACGGAAAGAAAGTCGAGGAAGTTAATCAGCGTCGTGTTGGCGTTATTGCGGCATTGGTCATACGTGGGGCCCGGCTTGCCGCCTTCAAACTCAAAGCGATTACACACGGTGGCCGCGGTCATGCAATATGGATTTCCCGCGCATTCCGGGCATACCGAGCAGGTATCTCCCAGCCAGGGTTCGCAGGAAGAACTTCCATTGCCGCATGGCGCTTGAGTCACCGCCACGCTTGCGGAACAGGTTGAGGAGCCGTTTGCATTCCCTACGGTCAGGGTATAGATGGTGTTTGTCGCAGGAGATGTTTGAGTGCTGCCGCCCGCAGGAGGCGCCACCGCCCCGACCCCTTGGTCAATGAAGGCGCTTGTGGCGTTGCCGGTCGAGGTCCAGGTGAGCGTTGAGGAAAGGCCAGAACTGATTATTTGGGGAGTTGCGGTAAGCGAACAGGAAGGCACCGCGCATGAGCCGAGGCAATCGGGAGCGGTGTATGCGCCTCCCGAGGCAAGTTGGCAGGAAGCATTTCTGCATTCATACCGATTAACGCACGAACCCTGCACACAGGTTTGACTTGCGCCGCATGCGCCGCCATCCGGAGAGGTAGTGCACACGAGCGATCCTCCGGGGGTGCAGACGAAATTCCCCGTTTGGCACGCTCCGGTGCATGTAGGATTTGACTGGCAGGCTCCTGCGCAAAGCGTTTCGGTTGAAGAACAGGCACACTGGCCGGAAGTGTTACAGGTGCCAATGCTGCAGCTTCCGCAATCCGGAACAGCCCGCGCATTTCCGCAATTATCCGTTCCCGAAGCACTCCCGCATGCGCGGCTAAATCGCGCACAGAACGCCGCATCGGTTTCAGGAATGCAGGCGGATATACACTGCCCCGACGCATTACACGTATCTGTCGCATTGGGACAATTTCCGCAGGAGACGCCGCAGGCGGGGTCGGAGCCGCAGGCGCGGCCGGAGCAGTTCGGGGTGCAGGCAGTGCCGGTGCAGTTGCCGCCGCAATTTGATACGCTGTATGGCCCATCAACCGCAAGCTGGCAAGTTGTGCCGCTACAATCATATTTATTGATACAAGTGCCGGTGCCGCTATCGCAGGTCTGATTACCCGAACAATCCCCGCTTGTCACGCACCCGGGTGCCGAAGCAGGGGGAGCTCCCGCGCCACCGCTGCACGAGAACGTGTACCATGTCGTGCCCGAGCCGCCCGCAAGATTTACCGCGAAGGTCTTAATGACCGTGTTGATGATTATCCAGGACGTGAAGATAACGATGATGCCGATAATGGTGGTGCGTAAAACGGCCTTGCCCTGGCTTCTCCTCGATTCGTTCCCCGCGGAGAGCAGGATAAGAAGACCCCCAAGCGCAATAAAGAAAATAGCTATCGGAGGAATAAGCTCAAAAACTGTAAACAAGAGAATATTCTGGACGAGTCTGAAAAGGTCGCAGAACTGGCACTCGTCGCATGGACTTCCATCCGTATCTAGCATGCCGCACTGGTCAGATCTGCCGCAGGGCACCAAGGGAAGCCATCCGCCTTTCGGATTGTTGCACGCGTCAGGATCTGAAACGGTAAGCGTGGTTTTGGTGCATTGGTACGTTACCGGCTTGCCTCCTGGCTTTGGGGCGCACGAGTCTCCGTTTGAACTTCCTAGGCAGGATGTTGTGTCGCCTACTTCGCTGCCCACCTTAGGCCTGCATGTTTTACTGTCCTGGTCACAGATAAGAGGAACACAAGATGTGTTTTCAGTTTTTCCCACACAGCTAGGACTATTAGGTTCCCCACCCACTCCTTTCCTGCAGATTCCGAGTCCCGGGTCACAATATATTGTACTTGAAAATCCTCCGGTGGGACCGCATGCAGTTCTCGTGCTATTACAAGTGAAAGATGAGTCATTTGTACTATTGCCTAAGATTTGGTTACACGGCTGACAAGTTGCCCCTGCACCAGCAACGTTCACACAGCCGGCGCTACAAAGATCTTTAGAAATATAACAAACAGGATAGGGTGTTCCGTCGGCTTTTACGCACCCGTACTCCGGCGGCTTGAGGGTTAGAAGGCCGGATTTTGCAAATCCACATCCTGCCGCCTGCGGGTCATTGGGATCAGAGCATCCTATGGAGGCCGCAAAATACATCTCCAGGTTATCGCCTTCCAAACCACCCGGGCCTCCGGCTGAATAGTCGGCTTGGGTGAATGCGGAGGTCTGATAGAAACCGACAACGCCCGAAGAGCCCCCGGTGATACTAATTCGGATATTTTTGATATAGCTGTCGCCTGTCGAATCATCCTCGAATATAGCGAAATCAACGCCCCCGGTGCAGTCGGTGTAGCCAACATTAACTCCGACTTGCTGTCCCACATACGCTTCCGCGTCAGACCACCCGGCATTGGAAAGAGCGCATACGGCCGATGCGGAATGTCCTACTGTGGCGCAAAAAAACACAAAAACGCCCGCGAACAAAAACGCGAGCGTCTTTTTTGTATTAAAACGTTTCTGAGGACGACGGAATGTTATTGGCTCTTCCATATTTTCTATAATATCCACCTCTCGCCAAAGCAGAAAACAATTTCTACTTCAAGATATTTTTTATTGTTACGTGAACTGATCTGATTTTTCGAAACTCAAGGAAGGGATCCCCCTTTAACTTTGGGAGGGCTGAAAAGTGCTCCTCCCTTGGTGGAGAAAAATCTGGGCAGCGAACAAGAACAATAAAAATACCCACCCTTTTATTGTTTTCTCATCAACACCCCCACTTGGCGCGCGGCTTTCACGATAGCGTCTTTCGCGCTGTCGGACCCCTTCACTACCGATTCTATCATATCGGCAAACAGTTCCTCAATGGCGCGGTTATCCGCCTGGTACCAGCTACGCGCGGTAAGCGATTGCACCGCGAAGACCCCGAGCTTTTCGTCTGCCTTTTGCACATCCACCAAATCCCGCCGGGCTACGGGGCGGCGCGCGTTGTCGGCATAGCGTTTGGCGTTATCCCGCTCGGTCATGAATTTCAGGAATTGCCATGATTGTTCCGGATATTTGGAAGTTGAGGACACGACAAGCGCCCAATAGTTCCCGAAGTTGATGTCCGTATCCCGGGAAGCGATCTGCGGCATTGGAGCGATGTTCCATTTCAGATACGGCGCGCGCGATTCAATGAGCGGGATGACGCGGGAATAATTCACCATCATTGCCGCTTTTCCCTGAAAAAACGCATCCAGGGAAAAATCCTGCAGAGCATTCCAGCTGTATACCTGTTTTCGGGGATTGGCAAAGTCGGTGTAAAAGGTTAGCGCCCTCTCGCCCGGAAAAAACGATTCATTTCCGATAGCAAGCGGCGCGTCGAACGTCGCGCGCGTCAGGTCATCGCTCACCATATGCGCCCCCTGCTGCATCATAAGAAGCGAAAGAATATCGAAAGACCGGTTGATGTTCTTTGCCGTCCCTAGTGCGGCGCCCGCACGCTGAATGTTCCCCTTCTCGTCTCTGCGCGTTAAAAGCTTTGTGGCAGCTAAAAATTCTTCCCAGGTTGAAGGGGGAAGCGCAATGCCTGCGGAGGCGAGGTAATCTTTGTTGTAAAAAAGCGCAAGCGTGTCGACGTGCAGGGGCACCCCATAAATTTTTTGGTTCGCCACCAAATCTTCATAGGCAATGTCCACGAATGCGTCGCGAAATGTTTTTATGTCTAGCGCCAAAGGAGAGGCGGGCTTTAATCGTTCAATATACCGCGGGAGCCAGGTATTGTTCACCATGTACACATCGGGTCCCTTGCCCGAAGCCAGGGCATTGAGCAGGACATTCTCATACTCTTCAATAGTGTACAGGTGGTAAGAGGCGTCCAGATGTTTATACCGTTCGTGGAACGCGCGGGTAAGAGGAGCTATCATGTCCGACGTGTCAAAAACCCCCCAAACCTGTAACATCGCCGGGGGCGTAGAGCCTTGGGTTGTCGGCTTTTTTGAAGAACCAAAAAAGGCAACAAGTGCCCCGATAAGCACCGTCACCAACAGGCCAATGAGCGCTATAATGAGTTTTTGTTTGCTAAAAAGCATTCTTGAGAATCACGAATGATGCGAATAACACGCGAATAACACGAATTCACGAATAGTTCCTAAAGAATACATTCGTGAATCTGTATATTCGTGTAGTATCTGTAAATTCGTGATTATCGTGTACTGCTACTTGCGAAACAATAATCCGTAATGGTACGCCGAACCCGTCTGTAGTACATCGACGAACGTAAGACCTATGCCTTCAGCAATACCTTGCATTTTTTCGGGAGTTTCCAGCCACCCCATGGATGCACCAAAAATGGCCTTTTTGGGAAGCCAGTCAATGACAACAACAGTGCCTCCGGGTTTGGTTATGCGATGGGCTTCTTTAAGGATTTCTGCTTTCTTCTGGGACTGGAAAAGAACGTTTGGCAGAAACACCATATCCAGCGCCTCGTCCGGTATCTTCGTTGACCCTTCTCTTTCCAAGTCCGCCCAAACGATTTCTATATTAAAGACACCCTCCGCGCGGGCTTTGGCGCGAAGCGCTTCAAGCGTCTCCTTCTGCACATCCAAAGCATATACCTTGCCCTCTGCACCGAGCTTCTCGGCAATGGCAAGTGAAAACATTCCCGTGCCGCTCCCGAATTCGGCAACTTTCATGCCTTCTTCAAGATGAAGGGATTCTACAATGCGGGATGGATTTAAGAAAGAAGATTCCATTGGGAGAATCGCGAATGATGCGAATATTACGCGAATAACGCGAATTCACGAATATTCGTGAATCTGTAAATTCGTGTAACATCTGTAAATTCGTGATTATCAAAGAGTTGTAATCGACGCGACCGTGTCGCTTCCGTCCATTTTCATAATACGCACGCCCTGGGTGGCTCTGCCAAGCACGCTTACCGCGCCAAGCCCCGTGCGAATGACCTGTCCTTTCTTGGAAATTGCAACAAGGTCCTGGTGCTCGGGGTCAACGATTTCCGCTCCGATGAGTTTTCCGATCTTTGAGGTCACGTTAGCCGTCTTCATGCCAGACCCTCCCCGGCCTTGCACTTTGTATTGTTTGATATCCGTCCGTTTCCCATACCCGTTCTCCGAAACCACCAATAACATGGTTTCCGCTACATTTTGATTTTTGATTTTTGATTTTTGATTTTCTATGATTCCCATTCCCACCACCTCGTCACCGGTTTTCTTAAGCCGTATGCCGCGGACCCCGCCGGCGGTTCTTCCCATTCCCCGCACGTCTTTTTCCCCAAAACGGATCGCCTGGCCCAGCGCACTCACCAATATAATATCGTCTGTTCCGCTTGAGCCTTTCACCCAGCGAAGCGAATCTGTGTCGTCGAGCTTAATGGCCGCGATTCCCGACCTTCGTACATGAGAAAAATCATCGAGAACGGTTTTCTTGATTGTACCATGTTTGGTCACCATCACCAAGAAAGCCGGGAGGTTTTTTTTGCGGATGGGAACGATGGCACTGACCGTCTCTTTCGGCGGCAGATCGAGGAAATTCACGATCGCCTGCCCTTTTGCGGTACGGGAAAATTCAGGAATTTCGTAGACCTTTGTCTGAAAAACCCTTCCGCGATTCGTGAAGAACAGCAGTCCGTCGTGGCTTGATGCGGAAAGAAAGTTCTTCACCACATCCTCCTCCTTCACTTCCATGCCGATCACTCCCTTTCCGCCCCTGCGCTGAACGCGATATGCGTCGGGTTTCAGGCGTTTGATATACCCGGATTCGGTAAGGGTGATGATGACCTCCTCTTCAACAATAAGGTCTTCCTCCTTGAATTCTTTGATGTCGTGGGCTACAACCTTTGTCCTGCGCTCGTCGCCGTATTTCTTTTTGACTTCCAAAAGCTCGTCGATCACAACGCTAAGTATGCGTGCCGAATTCTCCAGAAGCTCCTCAAGGGACTTGATAAGCGCGCGCTTTTCTTTCAGTTCGTCGGTAATTTTCTTATGTTCCAGCCCCGCAAGCGTCTGCAGGCGCATTTCCAGAATTGAGGCGGCCTGCGGATCCGAAAACCCGAATTTTTTCTTTAGGGCTTCGTGCGCCGCTTCTTTCGATTCGGATTTTTTGATGACAGATATGACCGCATCAATATGGTCTAGGGCTTTTGAAAGACCTTCCAGAATATGGGCGCGCTCGCGGGCACGCGCCAGATCGAATTTAGCCCTGCGCTCCACCACAACTTTCCGAAAATCAATGAAATGCTGTAGAACGCTTTTCAGCGACATCACCTGCGGCTGGATGCCCCCGGCCAGGGCCAACATATTCATATAAAACGTCTTTTGCAGGTCCGAATGCTTATAAAGCTGGTTCAGCACTTTTTGCGCATGCGCGTCATGTTTCAGCTCGAACACCACCCGAATACCGTCCTTGTCAGACTCATCGCGGATATCCCGGATGCCTTCTATTTTTTTCTCTTTCACCAGATCCGCAATATGCACCAGCATCTCCGATTTATTCACCTGATATGGGATCTGGGTCACTACAATACGATAATTCCCCTTTTTAGCCTCTTCTATTTCCGCAACCGCGCGCATAAGAATAGGCCCTCTCCCCTGCGCATATGTTTCCTGGATGCCTTTTCTGTTGTAAATGATGGCGCCGGTAGGAAAATCGGGACCCTGGATGAACTGCAGAAGATCCTCAACGGTAGATTTTGGATGGCGCGCAAGATGCACGCAAGCGTCCACCACCTCCGAAAGATTGTGCGGCGGAATGCTTGTCGCCATGCCGACCGCGATGCCGACCGTGCCGTTAAGCAAGAGCTGGGGAATGCGTGCCGGAAGCACCTGCGGTTCTTTTTTCGACCCATCGTAGTTGTCGAGGAACGTAACGGTATCTTTTTCAATGTCCGCCAGCTCTTCCTCGGCGATCGAAGCAAGGCGGCATTCGGTGTAGCGCATCGCCGCGGGATTATCGCCGTCAATGCTGCCGAAGTTTCCCTGCCCGTCGATGAGCGGATAACGCAATGAAAAACTCTGCGCCATGCGCGCAAGCGTGTCATATACCGCCACGTCTCCGTGGGGATGGTATTTGCCAAGGACCTCGCCGACGACCTGCGCGGACTTGCGGTATTTAGCCGCGTGCCTTAGACCTATGTCATGCATGGCATACAGGATCCGGCGATGCACGGGCTTTAAGCCGTCTCGAACGTCCGGCAAGGCGCGGGAAACAATCACCGACATCGCATAGTCAATGTAAGACTCCTGCATTTCGTCGATAATTTCCCTCTTTTTGATTTTTCCGATATCGGCCATTTGTGTTTTAGAAGATTCTTTAAAACGGTTTGCCGCTATTTATGGTTCTATACTTGTTGCGCTCGGCGGAACCGATGGAATGTTTTGCGATTGAACTCGCAATGAATCTTTTAAGAGACCTAGAGATTCTGCGCCTTGGGATTTAAAATTCTCATACGCATTTTTTACTTCTCCCTTTAGCGGGTTTTGTGGCGCGGCATTCTTCGCGAGCGAAGCAAGATGGCCTCGTATGCTGTAGGCGCCGAACAAAAAAACAGCGCAAACCGAAAGCCCTACACATAAGCGAAAAGAGGTATTGCGAGACATGACGTGCAATGACAATCACGAATTTACTGATATCACACGAATTTACAGATTCACGAATGCTTGACAGAACCCTATTCGTGAATTCGCGTTATTCGCGTACTATTCGCATTATTCGTGATTCTTTATTCTCCCGTCGCCAATTCCAAAACAACCACCTCGGTGCCTTCCGGAGGAAGATCTTTCTTTTTCACCATATACTTGGGAAGCGCCTCTTTTTTTGCAGCACCCATTTCCCGCAAAAATTTATCAACACCATCAAGCTTAATTTTGAGGCGCGGCAGTGCATAGTGCATGGGAATAACCACGTGCGGCTCGATATTCCGCACCAATTTTTCCGCATCTTCCGCATCAAGCGTGTAGGTTCCACCTATAGGAACGAGCATGATGTCAACATCGCCGAGCTCTTCTATTTGTTCGCTGGAAAGATTCTTCGCTCCGAGGTCCCCAAGATGCAAAATTCTCAAGTCATCGGCTTCAATAAGAAAGGCCGCCGTGAACCCAAGACGCTTCCCCCCCACGTCATCATGGGAGACGGGAAACCCATAAAAGTGCACGCCCCTCACTTCATACTCCCCGGGTCCCGAAATAGTGAATTCGGCATTTTTATATTCACCCGAAGTGTGGTCGGCATGCTTATGGGTAAAAACCACAACATCCGCCTTGCTTCTGGGCGGTTCAAGACCCGTTGCGGCGCGGTCAAACGGATCCACAACGATGGTGGCATTTTTTGTCTGTATTTTGAAGCAGGATTGCCCGTACCACGATAAATGCATAATATTGCAAATTCTAAACAATATCGGTGTAAGCATCCTATCAAACAAACCCTAGAATTTCAACGTAAAAATGGGGACAAATTTACGGGGCTTCTTAAAATGAAAAAGGGTGCTTTTATGCACCCACGTTGTCCTGAACCGCTACGGTTATTGCTGGCATCCGTGGTGTGTCCGGCTTTGTATCGCGAAATGTTATCCCACCAAACCTTAGAGCGTGCGCTATGGCTTTATACGTCCGCCCAAGATACAATGCGTGCTCTCTTCTTGTTTTCGTAGGACCGTGCTGCTGAAGATATTCGATCTCCCGAATCGTCCACCTCTGATAATGATTGCGCGCCACAGAGCGCGTCAATTTTTGATTCTTCTCCAGCGCAACTTGCTTTTTCTTGGCTTCCTTCGCTGGATTACGCTTTCTCCATTCAGAACTGGATATTTTTCTTGAGGCCATTCCCTTCTCTGAACTGTTCCACGCCTTCATTTGGGCTTTCGCTTTCTCTGGATTCCGCAACATGTAGAGATACGCACCTACGGTATTGTAGGAAAAGCCGGTCCGCTCAACAATTTCCTTCCGACCAAGCCCCTGCTGTTCAAGAAGTTCTTTTACGATTGCCATTTTTGTCAAAAAGCACCTCCGTTTTCAACAAGATAGCATTTCTGTTGAAAAATGTCAAATTAGGAGCTTGCATAAAATCGGCGCATACGGTACACTCTTTTGGCGGGAGAAATCCCAGAAGTCAGACGGTCACGAATTTACAGATATCACACGAATATACAGATTCGCGAATGTATCCCCTGGATTATTCGTGAATTCGCGTTATTCGCGTAATATTCGCATTATTCGTGATTGGTATGTTATGCAAAAAGTTACCAAATCGGCAGTTATGGAGAAATTGCTGGAAGATGCCTCTTCCCCCTCTCCGCAATTGCTTAAGGAAGGCAAGACCATTGAAGGGAGGGTTGTTGTTATTTCCCGTAACGTGTTGTACGTGGATTTCGGCGGCTTCAAAACCGGCGTGGTCTCGGGCAAAGAATACCGTGATGCGGTCTCAACCATAAAAGGCCTCAAGCCGGGAGACAACGTGCAGGCAACGGTAGTGGAGATCGAAAACGACGAGGGCTACGTGGAGCTCTCCATGCGCGAAGCATCCCGCGAGCGTGCGTGGGACATCTTGCGCCGCAAGATGGACGAGGGAGAAGTTATACGTCTGCACGTCAAGGAAGTTAACCGCGGAGGGCTTATTGCGGAATGCGAGGGCATCGCGGGCTTCATGCCGGTGTCCCAGCTATCTTTCGCGCACTATCCCCGGGTTGAAGGGGGCGACAAGCAAAAAATATTCCAGGAACTTCAAAAATTCATAGGACAGGAAATGGCGGTGCGTATTATTGGCGTGGAACAGAACGAGAACAAACTTATTTTTTCCGAGAAGGCTGCCGAGAACAAGGAACTGAAGGACACTCTTGCAAAGTACGCGATCGGCAATGCCGTTGAGGGCACCGTAAGCGGCGTGGTTAATTTCGGCGCATTCGTGAAATTCAGCGATAACCTGGAAGGATTGGTGCACATCTCGGAGCTTGACTGGCAGCTCATTGAAGATCCGCATGATATCGTGAACGTCGGAGATCCGGTTCGGGCGGAAATCATAGGCATTGATAATGACCGCGTATCGTTATCCATGAAGCGCCTGAAGCCGAACCCCTGGGATAGCGTTTCGGAACGTTTCAAGATCGGCGACGTGATAAAAGCAAAAGTCACAAAGATCAATCCCTTCGGCGCTTTCGCAAAACTTGATAAAGACATTCACGGATTGGCGCATGTCTCGGAATTCGGGTCTGAAGAAAAAATGAAGCAATCTTTGGAACTTGGCAAAGAATATGAATTCACTATTCTCTCTCTCGATCCCAGAGACTACAAAATGGCTCTAGGATTCGGGAAAAAGAAAATAAAAGAAGAAGAAAGGCCGGAAGAAAAGAAAGACTAACCGGTTGCGCTCTCTTCACTTTAACGCTCCGGGCCAGACAACTCCTAAGCGTTTCGCAACGAGAAATTTCAAACTCGTCACAAAAACACCGCAGCAGATGCGGTGTTTTGGTTCCTCGAACAAGTGAAATTTCTCGGCTCGACGCTTGGAGTTGTATCTGGCCCTGCACTAACCCGCTCAGAGAGCGCAACCAGTCAGTCGAAAGAATTTTTTCTTCTTTGGAGAAAAAGTATGTAAAAAGTTTGCGCGCCCGGAAGGTTTTCCCTCCGGGCGCGTGTTGTTCGTTGTTGGCGTACTGGCTTACGCGGCAGGTGCGGCATGTGGCATGGTAACCCAATTGCCGCTGTTGAACTTCAGAGCGGCTGTTGCCGGCTCTTGGGTGGTGGAGAAGACCTGCACGCTGTGCGTGCAGCGCATCCCACCCTCCACATGCTCGTAGGAGACGTTCTGGGTCGCCCGAACCTTGCCCGTTGAGACGAACATCTGTTCAATCAAACCTTCCGCCTCATGAAGCACAGCGGGCTTCCGGTAGAACCCCGGCTCGCCGAAGCGAACTTCGAAGATCTTCCGGGGACCCTTCTTGGTTTGCCATGTCGAGATCCGGGTCTGGTAGATGTAGTACCCGGCCGCCTTCAGTTCCGCCAGAACGCCGGAGAGCGAGATGCCGTCCCCGTCAACCACGGTGGTCGACTGCTGGAGAAGCGGACTCTCCCGCCGCTCCTGATTCCGGTCCTGAAAGTCCTTTTTCGTGCGATACTCTCCTGCGACAACGTGCTTGGAGAGGCTTGCGGCATCCTCGTCCGTGACCGTGAACTGCACGAGTAGGCGATGCGGGCGATGCGCAAGTTTTACGTTCTTGCCGTTATGCTCCCGGCAGAATTCGCTCTCGGAGAGAGCGTCTTTGGGGCACCGGTGGTGAAGCCGGAAACGCGTCATGCCTCCCCGGAAGCTCTCACCGACAACTAGATCTGCTAAATCCTTTTCCTCAATGCCGCCGATGAGACATTCCAACACCTTTTCGACATCCGCCAAACACTTTCGATTCAACATGCTTGCCTCCCGTTTCAGAATTTCTTTGAATTTTGAGTTCAGATACAGCGCCTTAGCTCCAGAAAGTTAGAGACAAGGTGCTGTATCCGACCAGATAAACCATCTTTTTATTTGAAAAGAGCAGTTCTTATTGAAATTATAGTATACACCCTATAATTTATTTTGTCAACCCCGTTAGAAGTAGGACGCAGACGCGAGCGTCCGCGACTTCTAACGGGGTCAGTACCTGTGCAATATTTACACGGAATTTCGCTTATTTATCCCGTTAAAGGCAGGTCGCGGTCTTTTGCAACCGTGATGCCTGATAAACATAGCGAGAATTCATCAAAAAGTTTACTTCACTTAAATCCTCGCTAGCGACCGCGGCCTCTAACGGGATTTATGGAGTTTTCCTGCTCTCCAAGAATAAAGTTATGACACGCGCGATATACGGTCCGTCCGTCGGGCAGTTTATCTACGGCGGTGAGCCGTATTTTTTTTATTAATACCTCCGCATTTTTTTCCGGTTCAAGGATAACTATGGCATCCCGGGAGACTTCGGGTATAACCTCGGTGCCTACGCTTGCAACCGTAAGATGTGGCGTAAACCTTTCGGACGCCTTATGGGGAAATTTCTCTTCCAATGCTTTTCGCATGTTTTTGAGCGGGTTGCCGCCACGTTCGTCACCAATACCAAAATAAAACGCCTTACCCTCCTCATAACCCGGAACATTTCCCGCGGCAAAATCTTCCGGAGCAAAAGATAGCGTAAGAGGAAGATGGTTTTTCAGCGCATCCTGTATATCGGCAATGAGATTCCCCACTGCATCCTGCCCAAGTTTTCCAAAGTGCATCAGAGTTACATGGTAATTATCCGGCCGATGCAATCTGACGCCGGGCGATGCGTCTTGGATAAGATCGGATATTTCTTTTGCAGCGTCTTGGGGAAGTTTCATCTCAAGATAATATGTCTTAAGAGCACTCCCTTGGCTCTCTGCTAAAGGAGGCGCCGGAGGCACTCCTATCATATCTTCTCCTTGAGTTTGAAAAGCCTGCTCGCCAAATCCCGATGTCAAAATTTCTTTCAGTTCTGCCTTGGAGATGCGCGTCGAGGGAGTGTTGCCAGGATTTATGCCGCCGTTCTGCAGAGAATTGGTGGCCCGGTCATAATACCATTCCGGCGCTTCATCAATGCGTCCGGAGCGCATGAGATACGACAAGGGCAGTTCCAAATCCTCCCCTCTTGAAGCTATTTCTTGGGCGCGCAGAAGACCGGCCGGTATGCGCAAATCTATACGCTTGGTTGGTCTTGTAAGAATATTAAGATGTCCGCTCGGCAGATACTGCGCCACCACATCTGCCTTTAGGCCTTCTTGTGAACGAAGCCAGCCTGCAAGCGAAGGATTTTGCGAGGTAATGATGACGATCTTCAGCTTTTTGCTTTTTCCCTTCACTTCAAAAACCTCCGCATTGCCTTCCTGAAGGCTTTTTTCAAACTCCGCGGGTATTTCTTCGGTCCTGCGCCTTTCTTCCTTGTAATGCGCAAGTAGAAGCGGCAGAGTCAGTTCCACAACTTTTTGGGAATCTCCGGGAAGGCTTTTATTGAGCGCGGCCGTAAGGCCAGAAAATCCGAACGCGCGATCAAGCGGATCTGCGGAGATGGTGCCCTTGCCATATTTATCATCGCGCTCTGCATATTGCAAAAGCTTGGCAATGGCGGGATGTGCCGTGATTCCCAGATCATCCGCAATAAGTTGGGACGCAGTTACTTTTTGGCGCGATACATGATGGTCAAAGGGACCTCCGCCCACATCAAGTAAAAAATATCCTTTTTGAGTAAGAGCGGCGATAGTTTCTCCTTCGGGAAGAGTTCCCATAGATTCGATCTTCGCCTCCACGACTCCGGGATATTTTTCTTTGCCGAACAGCCTCAGCAATAAAATCGCAACCAGCGTGTCCGGCTGGGGCCTTGTGGGAAGCATAATAGTATGAAAGCGCTGCTGCATTGGATTATTTCTTATGATAAGATAAATATAATGTAAAACTCTGCTTTTGTCAAGTATATACTTGACAATATAGAAGTGATAGATTATACTAAAATTTCAGGTCGGTACTGTTTTTGACCTGATGCACGCTCCTTGACATCGGGAAAATACATGATTTCCGATGCTTGAGTTACAAGCCCATATTGACCCCTCTAGCTGTACGATGCAGGGGGTCATTCCTACACATCCGAGCCGATCCATCGCGAACGCGAGTCGGCGCGCAACTACACCGAGGAAACGAGGAACACCATGAATACGAAGAGAAAAGAATTCTCGATTGTTGAGTTGTTTGAAGTGGTCCGGGGCATCGATGCGGAAAAGTTTCTTCAGGCTTTCAAGGATGCCGATTTTCGGGTATTCTCCCGCGGAAGCGAAGTGCGTTCCGTGGAACTGAAACTCAATCAGAGCAACGGTAGGTTCCGTCGGGCCGAAGTCGCCCCAAGCCTTCCGCAACCAACCCTGACCATCGAAGCAACAGGAAAAGCAGTTCGGAGCACTCGCCACGAAGGTTTCTGGTTGGCGCAGGTTGCTGCCGACGTCCGCGGAAATCCGCTGAACTATGTGCGGACGACTGAAGACGGACGGGAACTGTTCCGTACCGCAGCCAGTGCCGTAGTTGTCGTCACGGCGCAGATCACCGAGACGGACGACATCACGGTCACGCTCAACACGGTAACTGTGCTGCCAGACGGCCGGGAATTCTTCCGGTTGGACGAGAATCCCAGGACTCGGCTGTTCTCGCAGGAGATGTTGGATTCGGCAAAAAACCGCGTCCATCTTGAGAAGGTTCTCTCCGCCAAGTTTGACGGAAAGGACTTCGAAAAGTACGGGAACGCGCTGGTTGCGGCAGTCCAAAAGCTCGCCGGGATCGATGTGAATTCCCGCTCCGAGCAAAAGGATGCGCCCGCCACCAAGCCCGCTCCCATCTCCGACGCCAACGCTAACGCCAACTCCAACACCGACACCCCCGGAGCCACCCCCCTCAAACCGCCACAAAAGAAGGCGTTCATTCCTCCGGCAAGCTTGGTTCCCAAGCTTCTGGAAGAACTTTATGGCCTTTCCAGAGGCGGACTCAAGCCGCTCAGGTTGGATCAGGCGACGGTAATCGCCGACCTGCAGGCACGTGCTCTGCGGCTTGGCGATTACAACCTCGGACTCAAGGAACTCTTCGCGGAGTATCCCACCACCGAGGCTCTCGGAGCAAAATACGGAAACCCCGGAACCCAAGCCGAAACGCCAGAGACGGGAAGGGAGAATCGGTCGGCGTCTTCAGATGACGAGTTTCGTCGTATCAAGACGAAGCTTGTAGATCATTACGGAAAGCCTTATCCCGGGATCGGCACGCATGCCAATTCCATCGCAAAGGAAATCCGAAATGGCGGGAACGAAGAGGAAATCTTCAAGAGCCTGAACTCCAGTCCCCAAAAGGATATGGAGAGCAGGGACTTGAAACCGCCGTCCGCCAAAACCAACAACAACTCCTCAACCGGTAGCAATCACGAGGAGCCTCACGGCACGGCAATGGCCGATGCTCTCCAGGAAGCCGGTCTCGTAGTCGAAGGTCCCCTGGAAAACGCTCTTCCCGCTGCCGAACCCACGGACCAGACCTCCTCGACCGAGGAGGATCCGGAGATTGCCAGGAAAAAGGAGCTCAACCTCAGAAAGAAGATGAAGCTCCACGACTGGCAGGAACCGCTCCGTCTCGATCTCGACATTCCCCGTGCGACCCTAAGCCGCATGTTCAAGAATGTCGGGAAAGGCGTCCCGAGCAGGGAGACTTTGGTCTCAAAGGGAATTGCCGAGGGGGTCGCGGAGTATGTGCTGAGTGTCCTCCGGGCAAACAGCATCATCCAAGACGCCCCGGTCCCGGTCACTCCGGAAACTCCCGGAAACGCGGAAACCGCTTCCGCCAATTGACCATTTGCCACGCAAGTGGCTTAACTGCCCCGACATGCAACACGTCGGGGCAGAGCTTTTTTCATTGCTTGACATCAAAAAAATCCGATGATAGGATGTTCTGGACTAGAACCCATCTTAAAAATACTTTTTAGGCGAAATTATGGATTTTTAAGCGAGAGCCGTGCCGCAGAAGCGAGGCGTATTACAGAGTAATACGGTGAGTCTTCGAGAAACGGCTCGTAGCCAAAAATCCATAATTGCAGACCAAGAAGGATTTTTAAGATGGGTTCTGGATGATATGGCAAAATCAACAGAAAAACTTTATGAATTTTCGTATCTGGCCTCGCCCGATCTTGATGATGCGGGCCTTGAAGCTTTGAAGAACGAAATAGATACGATGGCCGTTAAGCTTGGCGGGTCGGTCCGCGAACACCTCCAAACAGAGCGGCGGCGCCTTGCCTACCCTGTTAAAAAAGCCCAAAGCGCCTACCTCGTTTCGGAACAACTTGTGTTCACTGCTTCCGCAAAAGAAGCCTTTGCCAAAGAATTAGGAATCCGCAAAGATATTCTGCGGCATATATTCGTAGTCCTAACAGAAAAATTCCTGAAACGCCTGCGCGAACGTCGCGTCGTAGAGTTGCAGACGCCAAAACATGAGATTGCAAAGGAAAAATCGGCGATCCTTAAGCGCCCGACGCATGTCGTGCCGCCCCGAGAAGAAAAAACGGCAGACATCGCGGAAATCGAGAGGAAACTGGATGAGATACTCGGGAGGGAATTTTAACGAATATCCAATATCCAATTTCTAATCTCCAATAGGCGAAGCCTTGATTGGGCATTAGATATTAGGTATTAGGTATTTGAAGATTCTTATGAATCTCAATAAAGTCTTATTGATCGGCAATCTTACGCGCGATCCGGAAGTGCGCACCACGCCTTCGGGACAGACCGTCACTACTCTAGGCATTGCGACCAACCGCGTCTGGAACAATCAGCAAACGGGACAAAAAGAACAGCACGTTGAATTCCATAACGTGGTATGCTGGGCAAAATTAGGAGAGGTGGTCGGGCAATATCTCGTCAAAGGGCAGAGCGTGTACGTGGAAGGAAGATTGCAAACCAGATCATGGCAGGATCAGAAAAGCGGGGAGAAGCGGTATCGCACCGAAATTGTGGCAGAGAACGTGCAATTCGGGCCAAAGCCAGGTGGTACTGCAGGCCCCTATCGACAGCCGGCTGGATCGGAAACGCAATCCTCTGGCGATGGGGCGAATGAACGGCCGGAAGCAGTGCAAGAAACGGATCTTCCCGTCATCCAAGAAGACGAGCCGGAGATCGAAGTAAAAGATATACCTTTTTAATATCTAATTCCAAATACCTAATATCTAATATCAGAATTTTGATTGGATATTAGAGATTGGATATTAGAGATTCTGTGAGAGAGTGTTTCTTCTGTAAATCGAATATTAAAGAAGCGGACTGGAAAGAAACGGAATTGCTGAAACGCTATACCAGCGCTTCGGCTAAAATCGTTCCGAAAAACCGACGGGGCATTTGCACCAAACATCAACGCAAGGTTGCCCGAGCCATCAGACGCGCCCGCGTCATGGCGCTTTTGCCGTACGTAACCAAATAAAGGGTATTAAACCCCAGGGCAAGCCCTGGACCCTCTGACCCCGCCTTGGCGGGGTCAGAAATTCCGCAGCAAGCTGCGGGGGCAGAATGCAAATGTCTTTGCATTCTGCGGGCGATTACCTTGTTTCCCATGTATGAGAATCGCCCAGGAATTAAACCCTTTGTTTTCAGCGCTCGCTCGGAAGTGCAAAAGTACTCTTTTGCACTTCGCTCGACTCGCTAGAAAATAATCACTTCTTAGAAAAAACACCCATGGAACGTCCATCGGTGTTTTTATTTATAGAGAGAACGAAGGGTTTCCGAAAACTACGCAAGCGGAGTCCCCTCGGCTACAACAGTTGACGTGGCGGCGGCCTTCTTCACCTCCGCGGCAATCTTCTTTGTAACATCGGGATTCTCTTTAAGATACTTGCGAGACCCCTCCGCTCCCTGCGCGAGCTTTTCCCCGCCGTAAACATACCAGGAGCCCGATTTGGTCAGAACCCCGTACAATACGCCAACGTTCAACAGATCCCCTTCATAAGAAATACCTTCGTTGTAAAAAATATCAAACTCCGTTTTACGGAACGGCGGGGCAACTTTGTTTTTCACAATGTTTGCCTTAACGCGATTCCCCACGATATTCTCGCCCTGTTTTATCTGCGCCAATTTTCGCACCTCAATGCGCACGGATGCATAAAATTTCAAAGCTTTGCCTCCGGGCGTTGTTTCCGGATTTCCAAACATGACGCCGATCTTCATGCGGATCTGGTTTATAAAAATGACTGCCGTCTTTGATTTGGCGATGACCGAAGTGAGTTTCCGCAAGGCATGAGACATGAGGCGCGCCTGCAGACCCATATGCTGTTGACCCATCTCCCCTTCAATTTCGGCCAGAGGCGTGAGTGCGGCAACCGAGTCGATCACGATGACATCCATCACGTTCGATTTTACCAGGGTCTCAACGATATCGAGGGCCTGCTCTCCCGTATCCGGCTGGGAAATAAGCAAATCATCGATCTTTACGCCTATTTTTTTTGAATAATCCGGGTCAAGCGCGTGCTCTGCGTCAATATATGCCGCAAGTCCTCCGCGTTTTTGGGCTTCTGCCACAATGTGCAGCGCAAGGGTCGTTTTTCCGGCGGACTCGGGACCGTAAATTTCGATGATGCGGCCCTTGGGGATGCCGCCGATGCCAAGCGCCAGATCAAGCGACAGGGCGCCGGTAGGAATAGCATCCGTGTCGACTTTCGCGGCTTCGCGCAATTTCATGATGCTGCCCTCGCCGAATTTCTCCTGTATTTCCTGAACAACATTGCCCAGCGTCTTTAAGCGGCCATCTTTCTTATTCATATCCTGGTCTTTTTTATCTTTGGTCATAATCTAAAAAACTAATAGCTTATAAGCTGTTGTACATAACGTATCTCGTAACCTTCGTTCTCCTCCCAAACCTCCCCTCGGCAGTAATATCGATAACATTCACGCCCGAGGCAAGAAGCATGGGTTGGCTGAAATTTCCACTTTCCTCAACGTACACCTGCTGGCGGTTCACCGTCAAGCGCGCACCCTGCTCAGTGCTTCCCCGAAGCACGATATGCGCGTTGGAGACGGTCGAAAAACTATCGGGTTCGAAAATCACAAGGAGCGGCGCGCGAAAAATTGGATACAACTGCCAGGCAAAATAAGCCAAGACGAGAAATATTGCGGCGCTGAAAAAAACCTTTACCGTCCTGTTCGGGGTAATGGCAAATCTGGAGAAACTCCTCATGTATACAAATTAAAATTTATCCTCATCTCCATTTTCTATAACACCCACACCGGTCAGGTCTTCCATGTCCTCTCCCGTAGGCCTATCGGATAAATCCGTCTTTGCGCCATACACCCCTACACTAATGGAGCACTGTGACGCTCCACGTCACAAAACAGGGTTACTCTCTTCATCGGCAGTATCATCTACTGCGTCTTCGCCCATATCTTCATTTATTTGTTGCATGGATTGAAGTTGTGCTCCATTAGTGTGGGGGTACACTTCTCTTGGTTTTGCGCCCTCTCCGGGTCCCACCACTCCTCGCGCCTCCAGAATATCAAGAATCCGCGCCGCACGGGCATATCCGATGCGCAGGTGCCTTTGCAAGAACGTTGCGGAGGCCTTCCCTGTTTCTTGTACAAGTTTTTGCGCCTGGTCCACCATCGGGTCATCCTCATCGATATCGTCGGCATCGGAAACACCAATGCCCAACGGCTGGGGCTTCGTGATCGTTTCCTCAATTTCCATCCCTGCATTATGTTTGCGAATAAACGCCGTTACGCGCTCTACTTCTTTTTCGGAAACGAACGCGCTCTGGATTCTCTTGGGTTTCTGCGCGTCTCCCGCAAGATACAGCATGTCGCCCCTCCCAAGAAGCTTCTCTGCCCCGGCCATATCGAGAATCGTACGCGAATCAACCTGCGAAGCAACCTGGAACGCGATGCGGCTTGTGATGTTTGCCTTAATGAGGCCCGTGATCACCTCCACGCTGGGCCGCTGGGTGGAAACAATAAGGTGAATGCCCGTGGCCCTGGCCATCTGCGCAAGCCGCACGATCATGCCCTCCACGTCTCTGCCGAAGGCCGCCATAATGTCCGCAAGTTCATCTATAACGATCACGATGTACGGCAGACGCTCTTCCGAATTTATCCGCTTGTTGTATGACGTGATATCCCGGGCACCGGCTTTCGAGAGCCGCTCATACCGCGTTTCCATTTCCCGTACGGCCCAGCGCAACGCATGTACCATTTTCAAGGGTTCGGTAATGACCGGGGTCAGAAGATGTGGAATGTCATTGTAATGCGTCAGCTCCACGCGCTTGGGATCTATGAGAATGAAGCGCAGGTTTTCCGGAGCATTTTGGTAGAGAAGCGCTACAAGCACCGAATGTATGCCTATGGATTTCCCGCTTCCGGTTGCCCCCGCGATAAGGAGATGCGGCATCCGCTCCAGGTCTCCGAACGTCGGGTTTCCCGCAACATCGCGCCCCAGCACCAGTGAGAGTCCCACGGAACTTTGCTTGCGGAATGCCTCTTCGGAGACAAGATTGCGCATGCGCACAAGCATGATGGCGTGATTCGGAATTTCTATGCCTACCAGCGATCTTCCGGGAATTGGAGCTTCTATGCGGATAGGGTGCGCGGCAAGCGCCAAAGAAAGGTCGCTCTGGAGAGCCGTAATTTTCGAAAGTTTTATGCCCGATGCCGGACGCAGGGTGTATTGCGTCACCGTAGGTCCAATATTGACCTCGCCCATTTCCACTTCTATTCCGAAAGTGGCAAGAGCTCTCTTAATGACCGTAGCGGTGGTCTTGATGTCGCCGCTTGATGGCTCTCCCGAGTCTTCTTCAAGCAGGTCCAGGGGAGGAAATACGTAGTTGCTTTTTTCTTTTCGCGCGTTTTTTTGTGATTCGGCGATCCTTGGGGAAACCCGGGAAACGGGCCTCTCTTCCTCGCCTCGCTGACTCGTCGAAGCGGGGGCAATCCCTACACCCTTAATCTCAAATAGCGGAGCCGAATTTGTGGCCGCTTCTGCTTTTCCTGGGTCTTCCATAGAAGCATCATCGTCCGGCAAGGCGGGAGACGCATCGGGCTTTTTACGCTCTTCCAGATATGCGGGGATAGCTTTTTCCTGCTTTCTCGCCTCGCTGGAGCCTTGGCGAAGCGGGTCTTTTTTTGCAAAGAGAATGAGGCGCAAAGGAATATTAAACGCGATAATAAGCGATATAACAATGAGGCCCGTCAGTATCACCAGTGTCGGCCAGAAGCTAAGAAGCCGCATGAGCGGCACGGCAATGGCATAACCGACAAAACCCCCGCCTCGCACGTCAGGAAAGAAAAGATGCAGCAAGCCCTCGAAGCTCACCAAAAAAAGACCGGAGCCAAGGAACGTCGGAGCATAGAAACGCTCGTGCAAAGATGTGAATATGGAAAGCGCGGCAAGGATCAGGCTCATCGGCACCAGCAAAAATCCTCTGCCCAGAATTCTGTGAAATGCCGAGGATGCAAATTCTCCTCCGGCGCCGCCAAGGCCTCCGAAGGCAAGTAGCATCACGATTGCGCCCAAAAAAAGAAGCAGGGCAATAACGCCACGCATCGTTTCCGGGTGCAGGAAGGGCAGGGAGGACTTTTCTTTTTTCCGATCTTTCTTCCTCGACATACAACCATAGTGTACCACACTCTACATAAAACTTAGTAAGACCTATGTGACTTATAGGCGCTCCCTTTCCTTCCAGCCATCTCCAGAAGCTCCGGTCCCGCGTCTCCATACCACTTCCGGTAGAGCTTTTCCCAATCCGGGTCCAGCTCCCCGGTCCAAAGGATGTACCACGCCCTCCGAAGCCGCCTCCGTATCACGTACCCGCCTACCACAAGGACGGCGACCACAATGGAAAATATCAACATAGGTGAAAATGTTAGTAATTATTCCTCTCCTGGGCAGCCAGTCATCTTCGAGAAACATAGAAGCTTCCTGGGCGAGTTCTCATCTTCCAGAAACATGGCACTCGCCCGTCAAATTCTTCACTGGAGAATTTGACCCCGTGAAATGCTCCACTGGAGCATTTCACCCCGTTCGCAGCACCCGGAACGCCTCCCGAAAGTTCCTTCGCTTCCAAACAATAAAGGCCAGAACCCCCAAAAGAATGAGCACCGGCAAGCCAACCCTGCGCATATCCAAAAACCAAAAACTCCGCACCGCCGAAATCGGAATCTGCTGCGCTCTTCCGTACGTCGCGACGAGCGTCGCCGTATACCGCCCGGCCAAAAGCCCCTCGGTCACCGCCCCGTCAATCCGCCGCGTATACCCCGGAAGCACGTTTCTCTCGGGAAGGGGAACGGTGGAGACCACCTTCCCGAAGATATTCCGAATGATAATGTTGCCACGGGGCTCGACCCGCGTGTTTCCGAGGTTCTCGAAACGAAGCGCAAACGGCGCGGGCAGTTCTCGACTGAAGCGCGACACATCAAAGCCCGCGACGGAAAGCTCCTCCCGCACTTCCCCGTACACATCCACCAGCACCAACGCCCCGACTTTGGCAACAACCACGGGGCCGGATTCCCCGGAAGGCTCTTGAGTGGTACGCGCAAGGATCGTCCCGAATCGGGTCCCCGGCTCGGCGTCCCTCGGAATGTCCAGCGTGAATTCCACCGCCATATCCTGCTTGGGGAATATCGTGAATTGTTCCAGGTCAAAATGAACCCAGTCCTTGATCGAGGAGGTTTCATCTTCGCGCGACTCTACGACGACGCGCCCCTCTTCCCCCTGCGGCGTGAAGTCCTCAACCTCCATCACCACTGGAAGCGCCTCATCCGTCACATTGATGACGCGCAAAAGCCCTTGCAGGCGCTCTCCCGGATAAGCCGCAAATTCAAAACGCACGGGCGTGATCGAGAGCGCGAGCGGCTGCCCTTGCGCTGTGGCGCCAGTGGCAATGGCTAGCAGGAAAGCCGCTGGCAAAATTCGAAATCCGAATCCCGAAATCCGAAATAATGTCCAAAATCCTAATGAACGAAGCCTCATGTTGTTTTTCTCATTATGGAACCGAAAATCATCATGAGTTCGGTTGCCTCTTGGAGCAGACTCTCTCGCTCCTCTGCCATACTTTGGTCTTTGCCGGCATCGAGAAGCTTAAGCCAAAAGGTGCTTTCCTTGGCTTCTTTGCGGCAGATTTTGATCCGCAGTAGAAAATCCTTTTTACTGAGCGCCTCATTTGCTTCGATATAGTTGGCTCCGACCGATCCTGAAGATCGGATGAGTTGTTTGCTATCCTCAAAATTCGCTGTTATTTTGGGCAGCTTCGGCACAAAAAGCCGCACGCGCCGAGCGAATGTTAGCGTGCGTTCCTCTAGGTCATATCGCTTTATACTTTGTATTTCGGCCATCTGAGCTTTTGTCGAATTACCCCGATATTTTTTCTTATATCGTTTTGGATTTCGAGTTTCGATATTCGAATTTCGAGCTTCTAATACGTCGGCGTGATGATGTAGGTCACCACCGTGCGGTAGGCGCCTGCCGCCTGCGTTGATCCCCGGCTCAAGCGAAACTTCACCCGCCCGGTAGCAGAAGCCGTGGTGGAGCTTGCCATGAAGGCTTGGGCCGCCTCGCCGCCGGAGATATTTGCAAACTGACGGAAGCTCACACCGTTGGAATATGCCGAAGCACAGTCGTTATTCACCTGATTACGACAGGTGTGCCCGAAGCCGTTGTTGGAAGCGTTCGTCCAGCTAGCGCCCGCGCTCTCGGTACATCCTCCCGCATCACAGACGGTGTCGGGGATGATGGTGCCGCCCGATGTCTTGAGCGGACTTTCCTCCTGGCACGTTGCCGAGTAACCGCCGCCCGCATTTGTGGCGATCGCAACATCCTGGCAGGCGATGTAGAAGGTATTGGGGGATATATTCCCGAAGGGAATAGCCGTGTCTGTGGCGTCCACCGGTGTTACAGACGCCCCGTCATCCGCCGAACAACTTGCTCCCGCAATGCCCGTGACCGTAACAGTGAGGCTCTCGGCTATCGTCACCTCAACCGTCTGTCCCTCAATAATGGCAACAAGCATCCGTCCCATGCCCACGGGGCCCCCGACATCGAGCGTATAAGTTCCTACCGTTGAGGGATTTACGATCTGCGTCGTGCCCGTCTGCTGCGCCGAGGCATTAAGGCCTATGGTAAAGGTCATTATGGTGCCGGTTGCAATGTACGTACCCGGGTCCGAGGGGGCGGTGAGCCGGAAGATACGAGTGTCGGATATGAAGATCGCCCCCCAGTTGGTTGCGGTTGCAAGGCAGTCGGTGGAGGTGGTGGCAAGATAAAACTGGGTGCCTGTGGCAACATCCGCATCCCCGCAGTCGAGGTCGCTGGGGAACGCAAAGTCGCTCGGCCAATCGAGTTCCAGGAGCTCGGAGGCGTCAAAGCCGGAATTGATGGCAAAAGAGATGGTATGGTTTGCGCCCACACCCGGCCGTGAATCAGAGATAATGTCCTGCCGGTCCACCCCTGGCCCCGAGAGACGCCATGTGAGGGAGATGAAATCGGTCCGCAATGCCTCTGCTCCTGCCGCCTGCCGCACGCGGACATACGTAAAGAAGCTGGCATCAAAGAGCGCGGAGCCCGATGTCACCGTATCAAACGAGAAATCGGTGTTTGCATCCGCAGAATTGTTCGAGGCCAGCTCAAGCCAGGCGTTGGAGTCGTTGTTCCATATCTCCAGGAAGACAGCTCGCGGCGTGGAGGGCGCCACGTTCGATTGCCCGTCCCAGTGGACAGTGAATGATTCGGTAGCGTTGGCGTATGGATTGCGAAACTTGAAAAGCGAGACGGGGACATTCGACCCCGAGGAAGTTGCCGTATCATACACGCCGTCATTTGCCGCAACCGCCGCATATCCGGTGTCGTCGAGGTAGTACGAAAGGTCATCCGAAACGGTGGGGACGGCGGCAAGTTCTGCCCCGGCACCAGTTTTGGAATGTTTCCTCTCCGAAAACGTAACCAGCACAATCGAAGGCGTTGCTACCGAAGCGAAGGGGACATAGGAAGTCGCGGTGACGAGTCGGAAGCGGTAGGTGGTCCGGGGAACTGCGGTCGCGGTGGAGAAGATGAACGCAAGCTCGGTGCATTCGCTGGTATTAAGCACCACGCCCAGAGACGTGGCGGTGTTCTCATGCCACTTGCCGTTCACAAAAGATGAACCCGCAACGCACTGGCTCGTCTCTGCGGTAAGTGCATCACCATTTGACCCCGAGATGCCCAGGGACAAAGCGATCTCGCCAGACGTGACGGATTTCCATACGCCGTCATTGTGGTCGTATTGGACATGGAACTGCGTGGTCGTGGCCCCATCCCCGGTGTTATCCACCTGGAAGCGGACGGCAAAGCGCTCGCCCTTCTGGACGGGATAGGCGATGCCAGTGTTGCGGTTCGTGTTGGTGTCGGGAGTGTTCCCGCTGTCGTTTTGGAAGACATACGCGCGCTGGGTGAGGGTGGCATCGCCCCCTCCGCCGCCCGCAGGCGCCAGCCCGGATACTTTGATAATCAGCCGAGAGGTCGCAGAATAAGTTAAAGCGGGTCCGGTATTTTTTATCTGAACATCTATGTCTGTTGCAGACGCTGGAAGACTACTCCAGAGATCTGCGCTTATTTTTCTTGTATATGAAGTATCTGCTCCGGTCTGTTCTCCTAACGTTTGATCTAATTGGGCATAATAGGTCGCGCCATCAAATATCCCTGTTTTGATGGTGGTCTCAAAATAAGCCGCAAAAGTGCCACCGGCAAAATTAGATTTATTAAAGCTGTTATCATAATCTTTAGACGTATAAGTCGTACCGCTCTGGGTTGCCGCTGTATTATTATATTGCTGAACTGTTTCAATGGCATCGATTCCTCCTGCGGCCGTCTGGTCCAAAATGATTTTGGCATTGGCAATGGAGGCGGTGCCGCCGCTGGACGCTTTGATTCTTAGGACATAATCCGTTGCATCGGCTAACGTAATCGGCGAGGCGGTTCGCACCCGTGTCCAGACGACGCTTGATAGAGAAACCTCGCTTCCGTCAACCAACGTTCCGCCGGTCGTATACAAAGCCGCGTAAGCGGTGGAGGCGACCGCCGGCGCATACGTGACAGTAATTCTGATATGGTCAATAAAGGCGGTATAAATAACGCTTAGTCCTGTTTTATTGTTTATGAACGCAAAAGCCACCCCAAAACCGGAGTTTGCGTTAATATCGCTTGGTAACCACGTGGTCCCCCAAAGGCTGGTTGCGCCGCCGTAACTTCTGTAGGTGCCGTCATCAGTGGTCGGCCAATCCGTGGCGCTGGCCTGGTCGGTGCCCGCAACCGTTCCGCCTTTCACGATCTTTACCGAATAGTCATCCATGAATGTGTTTGACACATACCCGTTCACTTCCACTTTGATGCCTTTGATCGTGGCGTCGGCGGGAATGCCGGAGAAGCTGAAATTCGTCGCTTTGTTGTAGTAACTTATTTCTCCTTTGTCTAAGTCCAGTGAATCATACGTTGCGTTGTCTGAAAATGAATTCGTGTAGCTTCCCCAGACTATAGCTCCTACGGTAGTGTCCTGGGCTCCGGTTGCCGGATTATTCGGTCCGGTGTCCGTCGGCGTGCCCTCGCCGGTAGACGCTTTTAAGGACGCCTCGAAATTGACGGTCGGCGCCGAGTCCCAGTTTGCCGACGTGTAGCGGTAGATTTTTTTGTCGGTCAGATCGGCATAGGTGGTACCTGCGGTGCTTTGATTGTTGCCAACCTCGATTTGCGTTTGGGTGTCGGTGATGCTCGGGTCGGCGGATTGGACAACAATCAGACGGGCGGCCCTGATGTGTGCGGAAGTGCCCCAGATATCAGAACATCTTACCCTGACCGTATAATCAATCCCGCTCTCAAGGTTTGGAAGCGTTCCGAGGGTCAGGGCCGCGCTTCTTACCCTCGTGTAGCCCAAACCGCCTTCACTTACCTCGCTTCCCGACACTTGTGTTCCATTGCTTGCAAAAAAAGCGGCATAAGTATTACTACATTCACCCGTAGGACCCGGGTCGCTTTCAAGTACAGCCTCAAAATAAACTGTATCTCCGTTGTATTTGGCGCTGTCCCAGCGAATCAGTCCCAAAGAATTGTCAGTCGGGTTATATACTGCGGAACCGTTCGTATACGTCTGGTCAATAATGTTTATCTGCTGTTCTATGGTTCTTGTTACGGCGTGCGCTTCTTTTGCCCCGGCCAGAAAACCGCCAAATACGCAGGCAAAAATCAAAAGGAGAAACCAAACTCCCCGCGTGCAATAGCGCCCGTTTTTCCATGTCTCAATAGTTTTTCGGACTATGGGGACCACCGAATGGACAACTTAATGAGGGTATTCAAAAGGCAGACTTACATATCTAATATGCAAAAAATCCGCCTCCTCGTCGAGGCACAACCGACCTCCAAAACCCGCCGATATCCGTGACCCGCTTCCACACCAAGGCATCACCCTCCCAATCGAACTACCTGCAATCAACAAGACCGCCGTGAGGCGGTCTTGTTATTGATATTTTTAAAAAAGCGCTCGTATGTATACTCACCCGCGCAATCCCGTGCCGGCGGGAATCAGTTTTCCGATAATCACGTTTTCTTTGAGACCCCGCATGCTGTCTACTCTTCCCTCCGCAGCCGCGGCAATAAGAACTCTGGCCGTTTCCTGGAAGGATGCGGCGGCAAGGAAAGAATCCGAAGTGAGCGCGGTTTTGGTGATACCCATAAGAAGACGCACGGCGGTGGCCGGTTTTTTTCCTTCTTTTTTCATCAACTCGTTCTCCCTCCGGAACACTTCGTATTCCAAAATCATACCCGCGAGCATCTGCGTATCGCCGCCATCCTTAATGCGGACGCGCGAGAACAGCTTCCGGATAATGAGCTCAATGTGCTTGTCGTTAATGCCGGTTCCCTGGGAATTATAGATGCTTTGCACTTCGCGGACGATATAGCGCCGAACCTGCTCCCTACCGGAAATTTTATACAGCTCCTTCAGATCCAGATGTCCCTCCGACAATTGCTCGCCGCGGCTCACGTGCTGCCCCTTCTTGACCCACAGCACCGTGCCCTTGCTTATCACGTACTCTTTTACTGGATTCTCATCTCCGGACGCTGTTTTCTTTTTAGAGGCGGATTTGGCGGTTTCATCTTCATGGTCGTGCTTATACATTTGCGTATCATGGTGCTCATGCTCGCGAGCAGAATCCTCGGTCTTCGGCGCCTGAACATCCGGCAGGACCTTGACGGTCCAATCCTTCTCGCTTTCCACGATATCCATGATGACCCCGTCATATTCCGAAAGCGCGGCCTTACCCTTTGGCGGACGTATCTCGAAAATTTCCTCGACGCGCGGAAGACCCGTGGTGATATCGGCCACCGCTGCAACGCCGCCGGTGTGAAAAGTACGC
Source organism: bacterium (assembly GCA_030649025.1). Taxonomy (NCBI): domain Bacteria; species bacterium. The sequence continues at coordinate 30,826 of JAUSGO010000014.1, forward strand.
ATGGTAAGCTGTGTGCCGGGTTCCCCGATGGCTTGGGCCGTAACGATACCCACCGCTTCGCCGATATTAACCAGCCGGTTATGCCCCAGATCGTATCCGTAACATGCCTGGCACAAACCGAAAAGCGCGCGGCAACGGATTACGGAACGCACTCTGACTTTTTCAACTCCGGCCTGCTCAATGCGCCGCGCCGCATCCCAGCTCAATAATTCCCCTTTCGTTGCGACGATATCCCCTCCCTGCGGATCAGAGACGTCATCAAGCAGCACCCGCCCGAATATACGGGACGCGATAGCAGATTCTCCGCCAACCGTATCCGAGCGGTATATGGTAATACCGGTGGCGTCCATGCAATCCGCTTCCCTGATAACCAGATCCTGCGCCACGTCTACAAGCCGCCGCGTTAAGTATCCCGCGGTCGCGGTACGAAGCGCGGTGTCGGAAGCGCCCTTTCGCGCTCCATGCGTGGAGATGAAGTATTCCAAAACGTTAATGCCTTCTTTGTATGACGACTTGACCGGCAACTCGATGATCTCGGAAGCGGGGTTTACCACCAAACCCTTCATACCGCACATCTGCGATGTTTGTTCCCAGGAGCCGCGCGATTTGGAATCGAAGATCGCAAAAACCGGACCGTTGACCTCAAGAGATTTAGGCACGTTTTTGGCGATCTCTTTCCGGGTCTCGGTCCATATTTCGATGATACGGCTCCTGCGTTCCTGATTGGTAAGAAGGCCTGCCTCATACTGCTCGCGGATCTCTGAGACCTGTTCTTCCGCTTTTTTCATCAAGAATGGTTTTTCCGAGGGTATGCGGAGATCGTCCATGCCCCAGGTAATACCGGATTTTGTCGCGTACCAAAAACCAAGGTCCTTGATACGATCGAATATCTCGGCGCTTCGTTCTACGCCGCAATGCTTCAATAATTCTTCCGAGAGCTTCCGTAATTCGCCGCGATGCAAATCTTTATTAATGAAAAGAATCTCGGGGGGAAGGACTTCGTTAAAAAGTATCCGCCCGACCGATGTCTCGACAATTTCAACCGATGGCTCGCGATCTACAACTTCCAGCACCTCCTTCTTCTTTGTTCTTTTTTTTGTTTTTTGCTGTTTATCGTCCGTCAGGGGCTGTTGATCGGCTGCCGGTTGTCGCATAAGCCGTACCCTGATACGCGCGCGAAGCGAAAGGTGCCCGGTATCATACGCGTACACGGCTTCTTGGGAAGAGCCAAAAATTTTTCCTTCTCCCTTCTCGCCATCAATAATGCGGCTCATCCAGTAACTCCCCAGCACGATATCCTGCACCGGCGTAACGATGGGTTCTCCGGTCGCCGGCTTCAGCAAATTTTTTGCCGAAAGCATAATGTCCCGCGCTTCTTGCTGGGCCTTACTCGAAAGAGGCAAGTGCACCGCCATTTGATCGCCGTCGAAATCTGCGTTGAATGCCGTGCAAACAAGCGGATGCAATTCTATGGCGAGTCCCTCAATAAGCACCGGCTGGAATGCCTGGATGCCGAGGCGATGAAGGGTAGGGGCGCGATTCAAAAGCACATGTTTGTCTTGAATGACCTCTTCCAGGATCGCCCAAACTTCGGTAACCTCCTGCTCGATAAGACGCGAGGCGGCCCGAATATTATGGACAATCTCGCGCTCAATGAGCTTATTGATGACGAAGGGCTTAAAAAGCTCAAGAGCCATTTTTTTGGGAAGGCCGCACTGGTGAAGCTTCAGCTGGGGTCCCACGACGATAACGGACCTTCCGGAATAGTCAACGCGCTTGCCGAGTAAATTCTGCCGGAACCGCCCCTGTTTGCCCTTGAGCATATCGGCCAGACTTTTTAAGGGTCTGCGCTGTCCGGCGGCTTGCGCCTGGCTGCTCTGTCCCCGACCCATGGAATTATCAATAAGTGCGTCTACCGCTTCCTGCAACATCCGCTTTTCATTGCGCGTAATGACTTCCGGAGCTTTTAGCTCGACGAGTTTTTTCAGCCGATTATTGCGATTGATGACGCGCCTATACAGATCATTCACGTCGCTGGTTGCATACCGTCCCCCGTCAAGCGGCACCATGGGGCGCAGATCCGGCGGCATAACCGGAATCACCGTCCAAAACATCCACTCGGGACGAATGCCGGCCCGAATGAAACTTTTAACCAGACGCAAGCGCTTCAGCGCTTTTTTGCGCTGGGCTACGGATTGGGTTTCTGCGATGTCCACAATAAGCTTTTTTGCGAGCGGCTCCAGTTCCACGCGCGAGGCGATCTTCCGTAGCGTTTCGGCTCCCGTGCCTGCTTCAAAAACCTGGCCATATTTGAGCGAGAGCTCTCGGAAAGCCATCTCCGAAAGGATGACCATCGGACGCAGACGCTTCAATTGTTCGCGATGCTCGTCGCGCATCTGCTTCAGCTGCAAAAACGTTTCTTCATCACCTCCCTCGCCTTTCAATGTCTTAACTTTCGCCTGGTATTCATTTTCCATTTCCTTGAGAAGTCCGTCTCTGGCCTCGGTATGTACGGAACTTATGACATAGCCGGCAAAATAAATGACCCGCTCTATATCCTGAACGGAAATGTCCAGCAGCGTGCCTATCTTTGAAGGAACCCCCCGCACAAACCACAAATGCGCAACGGGAGTGGCAAGCGCGATATGGCCCATCCGCTCTCTTCGAACGATGGATCGTGTTACTTCAACGCCGCACTTGTCGCAGGTAATCCCTTTG